>DLFY01000331.1:258-3366 GCA_002482415.1 Phycisphaerales bacterium UBA7708 | reverse complement strand
TCCAGCAGCGGTGTCAGTTTCGGCTCCGGCAGCATTATGACCCTGACTCCCGATGACTGCGAAGCGGTTATCAAGGAATGTACCGCCGTCAAAACCGCCGCACCCGTCGTTCGCACCCGCACCCAGATTGTCTGCGGTGACCGCAACTGGGTCCCGACCTTTATCTATGGTTCCTCGCCGGCCTACTTCGATGTCCGGGAATGGAATGTACCCACCGACGGCGAGCTTTTCACCGATCTGGATGTGCTCAACAGCAGCAAGGTCTGCCTCGTCGGCCAGACCATCGTCCGGGAACTGTTCGACGGACGCTCTCCCATCGGCAAAGAAGTCCGAATCAATATGTCTCCCTGCGGATTGTCGGCGTCCTCAAACAGAAGGGCGCCAACATGATGGGTATGGATCAGGATGATGTCATCGTCGCTCCCTGGACGACAATCAAATACAACATCGCCGGCTCGTCGGTGACCAATGCAATCCAAAGCCGGTCTTCCACGTCGTCTTCAACCTCCTCGGCGGTCAACACCATCAGCGATTTATATCCGAGCAGCACCGTCAGCCTGTACCCCGAAAAATCCAGCACACAGGCGGCCAACAACCCCATGCTCGTGCGGTTTACCAACGTCGATGAAATCCAGGTTCTGGCTAATTCGGCCAATGAAATCCCGCTGGCCATCCGCCAGATTACCTCGCTGCTGCGGGATCGCCATCGCATCCGTCCCGGCCAGCCCGAGGATTTTGTCATCCGCAATATGGCCGAACTGTCATCGGTGATGACCTCGACAACACGAATGATGACCAACCTGCTCTTATGTGTGGCCCTGATTTCACTGGTCGTCGGCGGCGTCGGGATTATGAATATCATGCTGGTCTCCGTAACCGAACGGACCCACGAAATCGGCCTTCGCATGGCCGTCGGCGCCCAGAGCCGCGACATCCTGACCCAGTTTCTGGTCGAAGCGGTCGTGCTGTGCCTGCTCGGCGGGGCGCTGGGTATTCTCCTGGGCCACGGCGGCTCGCTGCTGGTGCGATACTTCCTGAAATGGCCGGTGATGACCTCACCGGCGGCCATTATCGCCGCGGTGGTCGTTTCAGCGACGGTGGGCATTGTGTTCGGGTATTACCCCGCCTGGAAGGCCTCCCGGCTGGACCCGATTGAAGCCCTGCGCTATGAATAAGTTCGTGATGTTACGTAACCGTAAGGTTATCGATTTGCTCTGGAAGCTGGCGGCTGGAAGCTCTCAGGCCATGAAATAACAGGAATGATCAGGTAAATTCTCTATGAATATGACGAGTACAGGATTGATTATGCAACCTTACCCAATTCATCGTGTGATAGGAAGCGGTATAGTACTGAGTTTAGGCCTCCTTCTGGCTGGCTGCAAGGTCGGCCCGGATTTCACAAGTCCCGAAGTGGCGACCCCCGCCAACTGGACCAGTCCAGCGGCTGTGACTGAGTCCGAGCCAAACCTCATCCAGTGGTGGACCCGCTTCGGTGATGAGCAGCTGACCTCGCTGGTCGAGCGTGCCATGGAATCGAGCCTTGACCTCAAGCAGGCCCGTTCCCGCATTCGTCAGGCCCGTGCCTCCCGTGCGGTGGCCTCATCCTGGTTGTGGCCCAGTGCCGATGTCTCCGGCTCTGCGATCCGTGGACGCACGGCCGCAGGAAATACGGATAATCTCTACCAGACCGGCCTCGATGCGGGCTGGGAACTGGATATCTTTGGCGGCACCCGCCGGGATATTGAGGCCGCCGAAGCCCAGATTGCCGCCGCCGAAGAAGACCTGCGGGATGTCTGGGTGACGCTGGCCGCCGAAGTTGCATTAAACTATATCGACCTGCGCGGCTATCAGCAGGAAATCGAGATTCTCCATCGCAACCTCCAAACCCAGCAGAAGACTGCCGACCTGACCCGTCAGCGGGCCAATGCCGGGCTGGTCAGCGCGCTGGATGTGGTGACCGCCGAATCGCAGGTTGCCACGACCTCCGCCCAGCTTCCGACGCTCGAGTCGGCGGTTCGCCAGACCATCTATATCCTCAGCGTGCTGCTGGGCAGTGAGCCGTCGGCCCTGCTTGCCGAACTGGACCCGGTCGGGGCCATCCCCACGGCCATGTCGCAGCCGCCGCTGGGTGTGCCCTCGGAACTGCTTCGCCGCCGGCCGGACATCCGCCGGGCCGAGGCCCAGGTCCATGCCGCCACCGCCGCCATCGGCGTCGCTACAGCCGACCTGTTCCCCCGAATCACCCTGACCGGCTCAGCAGGCTTCAGCAATATCCATTCCAACGATTTATTCGACTGGGACCGCCGCATCTGGTCTGCCGGCCCTTCGGCAAGCTGGTCGATTTTCAATGCCGGGCGGATTCAGGCCAACATCGAAATCCAGAAGGCCCTCCAGGAGCAATACCTCCTGGCCTATCAGCAGACCGTACTGGCGGCCCTGCGGGATGTCGAAAGTGCACTGACCGCCGCGACCAAGGAACAGGAACACCGCGATGCCCTGCAGCGCGTCGTCGATGCCAACCGCAGGGCGGTGGAGCTTTCGACGCAGCTTTATACCGAAGGCGAGACCGACTTTCTCAACGTCCTGACTACCCAGCGGGCCTTGTTTTCCGCTGAAGATGCCCTCGTCAACAGCAACCGCACCATCTCGACCAATATCGTCGCCCTCTATAAAGCCCTCGGCGGCGGCTGGGAAGAAAACCTTTAAGCCTATATCGTATTGTCATTCCCGCGAAAAGCCTGCCCCCGCGAATGCGTGGGGCGGGAATCCAGAGCATGGAAGTAAAAGCTGTATTCCTGTCCCTGCCTTCGCGAAGGGATGCTTTGTGTGGGCCTGACAAGCCAAATCGCTCAGGGTAAGATTTTGAAATCTTTGATGCTGTTTTTCTTTTTAAAAATTTTGCATTGTCATTTTGATTTTTTATTTGTGTCTTCAAAGGTTGTTTTGCACTCAGGATACAGTACTTTGTGGGAATCATATTTATAAAACCCCGAAGGGGTCACGAAGTATCATAGCCGAGGTGCGTAAGCCCCCGGAAGAAAGTGTTTTCTCGTTAATTTAAGCCCCAACGGGGCGAAAGAAAATAGCCGGGGGTGGAAACCCCCGGAA
>DLFY01000331.1:0-198 GCA_002482415.1 Phycisphaerales bacterium UBA7708 | reverse complement strand
CCGGTCGGTGCCGTGCCGCCCTGGATATCCTGCTTGCTTGGCTCTTTATCATTGCTCCAGTAAGTGTAGATGTTGTCATTGTTGATGCCGACATTGGGTGTGCTTTTAAAATCACAGTGTCCATCAGCATAAAGAACAATCTGGCCTTCCATATCTTGCTTTATCCGATGATGAGGTGAATTTCCAAGTTTCCATGTC
>DLFY01000186.1:2260-16959 GCA_002482415.1 Phycisphaerales bacterium UBA7708 | reverse complement strand
CCGACGCCGGCGAAGGCATCTGCCCGGAAATGCAGAAACAATTGTTCACCAAATTCTACCAGATCGCCCGTCAGGCCGGCCCGGGTTCCAAAGGCAACGGACTGGGACTGGCCATCTGCAAAGGCATCATCAACGTGCACGGCGGCTCCATCTGGGTCGAAAGCGAACAGGGCAAGGGCAGCCGATTCTTCTTCTCCCTGCCCAAAATCGATCCGGCCAAAATCCTGCAAAAACACCTCGATCAGGTCATTTCCACCACGCGAAAAGAACAGACGCGATTTGGCTTTTTACTGCTCAGTTTTGAAATGAGCCAGAAATGCGACATCCCCCTGCGACAGGCCGCCGGCAAGATCATTGCCTGGCTGCTGGGTCGAAGCCGCTACTTTTTATCGGGCGAACTGGACCTGGCCCTCCAGAGCGGGGAAAATCAGATGGTCTTTATTATCGGCGATTTCGGCAGACAATCCATTGAATCCGTACAGCAGAAAATTGAATTGAATCTGCTCAATTATATGAAAAAATACTTTATCGACATCCCGATTGTGCCGATGCTCGGAAAGAGCCTTTGGCCCAAAGACGGGACCGACAAGGTTTCGCTGGAAACAGCGGCAAGGAACAGCCTGGCCCCTTTGATTGCCGGGTAGAAACACAGCCAACCGACCTGATGGAGTAAGGCTTATGTTTGATTTTTTTGGAATCAAGAAAAAAACGCGGAAAATCAAAATCCAGGTAACCGACGACGAACCCAACATCGTCCAGACGCTCAAAGACCGGCTGGAGATGAATGACTTTGACGTGGTGGTCGCTCATAACGGCAGCGATGGCCTCAAAATCGCCGAACAGGAAAGACCCGATGTCATCCTGCTGGACGTCATTATGCCCGTGATGAACGGCCTGGAAATGCTGGAAATGCTTCGCAAGCAGCCCTGGGGACAGGAACCGTCGGTCATCATGCTGACCGCCCGCAGCCAGACCCAGGATATCGCACGCGCCAACGCCTGCGGCATCGATGATTACATCATCAAGCCGTTTGACCTCAGCGAACTGCTGGAAAAAATCGAAAGCATCCTCGAACAGCGCAAAGTACTGACCAAAGTCAGCGAGTAAATACTAAATCCCGGCGCCACGGCGTCGGGATTTTTTGTTTTCCATCGTTTGCAGCAACGGCCTTTGGGGACTCAGGCCGCAATCATGCTATACCATCACAGACCGATTTCCGCATCGGTCAGATAACAGGCCGGCTCATTAAACCAGCAGGACAGGTCCCCCGTCCCCTGCGGACAACGGAAATTCCCCTTGCATAACTCAAACCACTTGCAGCGGGCACATCGACTGGCCCGATAGCTATCCTTGTCGCGAAGCATCTGCATCACCAGGTCAGACGTATCATCCCAGATCGCCCCAAATGATTTTTCCAGCACATTGCCGATGGCGTGATTGCGCCAGAACTGGTCGGGATGAACGGCCCCATCCCACGATACCGCAGCTATATTCTGCCCCGTCCGGTTGCCCCCGGAACGCAGCAGCAAGTCCCTGGCAGCCTGGTATTGCGGATGATTTTCCCGATGCATCCGCAACAGCAGATAAGGACCGTCGGCGTGATTGCCCACCGTCAGCACTTCTTCGGCATGCCCCTTGAGGACACTTTCTGCGGTGCGGGTGATAATCTCATCCAGCGCCGCCCGAATCTGCCCAGACGTCGCGGGCCGCAGGTCATCGGCTGCCGCCCGGCCCGTGCGAACCAGATGATAAAAGCATATTCGGCGTACCCCGTTTTGCCTGGCAATCTCAAATACATCCCCCACCGTGTCTGCATTCTGTCGGCTCATGGTAAACCGCAGGCCGGTCTTGAGCCCGGCATTCTGACAGGCTTCAATCCCTTTCAATGTGGCATCAAAACAGCCCGTCGCCCCGCGGAACTGGTCATGAATCTCCCGCGGCCCGTCCAGCGAAATCCCGGCATACGACAGACCGACTTCAGCCAGCCGCTTGGCGGCGTCTTCGGTAATCAGCGTGCCATTGCTGGACAGCACAATCCGCAGCCCCAGCGACCGGGCAAAGTGCATCAGGCGAAACAAATCCTTGCGAAGCATCGGTTCACCGCCGCTGAACAGCAGGACCGGACAGCCATAATCAGCCACCTTGGCAATGAAATCCTCGGCCTGCTGGGTGGTCATTTCCTGAACCCGCGTCGCACAGTCGCTGTCACTGTAGCAATGCACACAGCGCAGATTGCATCGCGCCGTACAGTTGAATACCACAATCGGCTTGAGCGTACGCCTGGCCGGATACCGCAGTTCATCCGACGCCCCGGCCTTGTCGCAATATAATTTCGAGATATTTATCATCGTGTTCCCATGCCGCAAAAAAGCCCGGTCGTCCCGGGCTTTTTATTGTTATGTCATCTGTCTTAGCGTGTACCAACCACCTCGGCACATCGATCACACAGGTCGTCATACGCTGCGTTTTTGCCGACGCTGGGACGATAATTCCAGCACCGCTGACACTTGGCATATATGCTTTTGCTCGCAGTCACTTTCAGTTGATCGCCTTCGGCAATCTTTACTTCACTGACAATGCACAGCGACGCCATCGCCTCGGCCCCAATCGACCGGACGGCGGCCAGCATGTCTTTATCGCCTATCACGACGTCAATCGACGCCTCCTGGTTACTGCCGATGGCCTCATTTTTACGCAGGTCTTCCAGCGCCTTGAGGATTTCATCCCGCAGGGTCATAATTTTCTCCCACGCGCCGGCATTGGCCGCATAGTTCACCCCCGCCGGCGGCACAGGCATCGTCGCCATGTGTACACTGGAAACATTGTCCGATTTATGCACCATCGCCGCCCAGGTCTCCTCGGCCGTATGAGCCAGCACCGGGGCCAGCAGCCGCGTCAGGGCATCGAGCGTACAATACATCGCCGTCTGACCGCTGCGGCGCGACGGGCTGGTCTTGCCGTCACAGTACATTCGGTCCTTGAGCACATCCATATAAATACTGCTCATTTCCACCGTACAGAAATTATAAATCAGTGAAAACACCCGGTGGAACGCAAATTCCTCATACGACTTGCGTACCTGCTCAATCAGCTCGGCCAGCTTTTCCATCGCCCAGCGGTCAATCGGCAGCATATCCGAATACGCCACGCCATGCTCGGCGGGGATAAAGCCGTCGATACTGCCCAGCAGATACCGCAGGGTGTTGCGTATCTTGCGATACGCTTCCTGCAGGCGGCCAATCAGGTCGTCACTGCACCGCATATCTTCCTGATAATTGACGCTGGCCACCCACAGCCGCAGAATGTCGGCGCCGTATTTATTAATTTCCTCCAGCGCGCTGACATAGTTGCCCGCCGACTTGGACTGCTTCATGCCTTTTTCATCGACAGTGAAGCCGTGCGTCAGAACGGTTTTGAACGGGGCTTTGCCCAGTGCCCCCAGCGCCGGCAGCAGCGACAACTGAAACCAGCCGCGATGCTGGTCGGAGCCTTCCAGATATAAATCCACCGGAATAGGCCAGCCGGCCTTGGCCGCCACCGCATACCAGCTGCATCCGGACTCAAACCAGACATCAAAGATATTCTCTTCCTTTTTCAAGTCATCCCACGCAAATCCGGCCGGCAGCACAAAATCCGCCCCGAGGATGTCCTGCGGAGAATCGGTAAACCACGCATTGGAACCTTTTTTGCCGATATATTGCGCAGCAGCCATCACGCTGTCTTTGGTCAGCAGCACATCCCCCTTGCTGTTGACAAAGGCCGGGATCGGAAGACCCCACGACCGCTGACGGCTGATGCACCAGTCGGGACGGCTTTCCAGCATCCCGCGAATACGCTTTTCGCCCCAGTTGGGCACCCACTGCACGCCGCCAATCTGCTCCAGTGCCAGGTTGCGAAGGCTCTTACCGAATTTGGGAATGTCGCGGTCCACACTGATAAACCACTGCTCCGTGGCCCGGAAAATCACCGGCATCTTGCTGCGCCAGCAATGCGGGTAGCTGTGAACAAACTGGGCCTGATGAACCAGCAGCCCAATCGAATTGAGATGATCGCAGACTTCCTTATCGACCTTCAGGACATTCTTGCCGCGAAGCCACGCCGGAACCGAATCATCATAGCAGCCATTGTCCCTGACCGGGGAATAGACCGCCAGCCCATTGGCCATGCCCGCCTGATAGTCTTCCACACCATGCCCCGGGGCAATATGCACAATCCCGGTACCGTCTTCGGTAGTCACAAACTCCGCATTCAGAGCAAACCAGCAGTCCTTATCCGTCGGGTTTTTCTCCACATACGGATGAACATAGCGAAGCCCTTTAAGCTGTTCGCCAAAGACGCCCTGCGAGATTGTATAGTGTCCTTCCTCAAGCCCCGCCGCCTTGACCACTGCGTCCAGCCGGGTCTTGACAACAACCGAAGTATATTTCTTTCCATTTTTCGAATACGTCAGGCCGACATACTCCAGCCGTGGATGCAGTGCCACAGCCAGATTCGCTGCCAGCGTCCACGGCGTCGTCGTCCAGATCATAAAGCACATCGTGCCCGCATCATTGAGACCCATCAGCGATTTGGCCCTGGCCGCCGACGCCTCATCCATCGGAAAATTCACATACACACTCGGCGACGGAATATCTCGGTATTCCAGTTCCGCATCAGCCAGCGCCGTTTCACACCCGATCGACCAGTGAATAGGCTTAAGCTGCTTATAGACAATCCCGTTGCCCACCAGCTCGGCAAAGATTTCCAGAATCCCCTGCTCATACACAGGCTTGAGCGTCAGGTACGGATTTTCAAAATCGCCGAAGATCCCCAGCGACTTGAACTGCGTCGTCTGCAGCTTGACATACTTGGATGCATACTTCTGACAATGTTTGCGAAAGTCAGGCTTACTCATCGTCCGCGCGGCATCCCCCAGCTCGGCCATCACCTTGACTTCAATCGGCAATCCGTGGCAGTCCCAGCCCGGAATATACGGGGCCTGAAATCCGCACATGGTCTTGTACTTGACCACAAAATCCTTGAGCACCTTGTTAATCACATGGCCCATGTGAATATCGCCATTGGCATAAGGCGGGCCGTCATGCAGCACATACAGCGGCTTACCCTGCCGGCTCTCAAGAATCTGCTGATAAATATCCTGCTTATCCCAGTCTTTCCGCTGCTGGGGTTCCCGCTGGACCAGATTGGCCTTCATCGCAAAACTCGTCTGCGGCAGGCATAACGTATCTTTATACACTTTCTTTTCAGTATCAGACATAAAACATCCTCTTTGTGGTTTTCAAACAGACTATGGTACGCCCAAACCCCCGCCCTGTCAACCCGCCGAACAGGATATTCTTGAAAGACAATCGAATCTATGATAGGATTTGCCGCATGATGAAAAGTGATAAATCGTCCATTGTGCCAGACAAAGGAATCCGATGAAAACACTATTTTATATCGGCATTATAATTGTTTCGACCCTTAGTTCGAAAGCCGAAAATACGCCCTCTGCTCAGAATTCACAGAGCCAACTCATAACTCGTCCGCAGATGTACTTTGCCGACCAGGCCCAGAAGGACAAACCCTTCGCCAAAGACCCCGATGTCGTCAAATGGAAAGGCAAATACCTGATGTACTACACCACCGGGTCTTACAACGACGGCAGGCCCAATGATGGCTATGGTATCGGCATCGCACAAAGCCGGGATATGATTAATTGGACAAAAGTAACAGACTTTACCAGGGATAAAGACTACGAAAATAAGGGAGCCTGTGCCCCCTGCGTAGTCATACTCAAAGGCAAAATCCACCTGTTCTACCAGACCTATGGCAACGGCCCCAAAGACGTCATTTGCCATGCATGGTCTGACGATGGCCTTCATTTCACAAAAAATCCCGACAATCCCGTCTTCCACCCGACCGGCGACTGGACCTGCGGACGCGCAATCGATGCCGATGTCATTGAGGATGGCGACAAAGTCCTGCTGTATGTCGCTACGCGCGACCCCGAAATGAAAATTCAAAAGCTGGCGGTCGCTTCAGCCCCGCTCAATTCGGAATTCGCCAAAAAAGACTGGACACAGCGTTGCAGCAACAGCATCCTCGAACCCGTACTGGATTGGGAAAAACAATGCATCGAAGCTCCGACTGTCTTCAAACGAGAAGGGCTTTTCTATATGTTCTATGCCGGCGGCTACAACAACCAGCCCCAGCAAATCGGTGTCGCCGTCAGCAAAGACGGCCTGCAATGGACACGCTTATCCAAATCGCCCCTGCTGCCCTGCGGCAATAAAGGCGAATGGAATTCCAGCGAATCCGGCCACCCCGGCGTATTTACCGACGATGACGGCAGCATGGTCCTGTTCTTCCAGGGCAACAACGACAACGGCAAAACGTGGTATCTGTCAAAAATGGACATCCGGTGGGATGGGAAGCTGCCTTACCTCATCCGACCGGAAGACCAGTTTGAATTTCGATTAATCGAGCCGATACAGCCCTGATGCGTTAAAACCGTCGCGTGTGTTTTTTCCGACGATTCCGAAAAGACTTCGACTTCCCGCCCGACGAAAAAGAGCCGCCGCCCTGAGGCCTGCCGCTCTGCGATTTGCCGTAATGCGGCCGGCTTTCATGCGATTGACCCTGCTCAGGCCTGCCCTCGCGGGGTTTGTCCTGCCGCGGCTTGCCGCCATGGCCTCGTTCATCATGCCGCTTGCCGCCATGTGCTTTCGCATCACGCGGCTTGTCATAGTGCTTTTTCTCTTGATGCTGTCCGGGCTTTTCGTTGGATGCCGACTGATCCGGTTTCGGCTCAGCCTTGCGCGAAGCAAACACCGGGCATGGCTCAAATTTCAATTTCTTGCCTATAAATTTCTCGATGCGATGCAGATATTGTTTTTCATCATCCGAGACAAACGTAATCGCATCGCCGAGAGCCTTGGCTCGCCCTGTCCGGCCGATACGATGCACATAATCTTCGGCAAACGCAGGCACATCGAAATTGACCACATGCGAAATCCCGTCCACATCAATGCCGCGCGCCGCAATATCCGTAGCCACCATCACCTGAAACTTATTCTGCTTAAAACCGTCCAGGGCTTTCTGACGCTGGCTCTGGGTACGCCCCGAGTGAATCGACACCGACTTGATCCCCGCACGATCCAGATGCTTATTAATCTTGTCGGCTCCGTGCCGCGTCCGCGAAAACACCAGCACACAATACATATTCCCGCTTTGCAGCAGGTGACGCAGCAAATCCATCTTCTGGTCCTTGCGAACCGGGTAAATGTGCTGCGTAATCGTTTCTATCGGATTATGCTGCTGGCCGATCTGAATCATCTTGGGATCTTTCTGTACCCCCGCCGCCAGTCCCTTGACCTCCTTGGACATGGTCGCCGAAAACAGCAGTGTCTGTCGGTTTGCGGGCAGATGGCCGATGATTTTCTTGACATCGTTGATAAAGCCCATATCAAACATCCGGTCGGCCTCATCCAGCACCAGCACTTCGACAGCCCGCAGGTCAATCGTACGCCGCTGAAGATGATCCATCAGCCGCCCCGGCGTAGCCACCACGATATCCACCCCGCGACGCAGGGTGCGAATCTGGTTTTCCATACTGACGCCGCCGTACACCGCCAGTGCATGCAGTTTTATAAAACGTCCGTATTCCTCGACACACTGTTCAATCTGCACCGCCAGTTCTCGCGTCGGCGTCAGAATCAGCGACCGTACGCCCTTGTGAGCAGCCTTATTTTCATGGCTGAGCCGGTGCAGAATCGGCAGCACAAATGCCGCCGTCTTGCCGGTACCCGTCTGGGCACAGCCAATAAGATCCCGCCCTGCAAGAACAGCGGGAATGGCTTCGGATTGAATTTCGGTGGGAGCTGTGTAGCCGGTGGCAAGGATACCCTGCACCAGCGGGTCGCAAAGACCAAGTGATTTAAATGGCATTCAAATGTCCTGAATTAATGAATATTGAACTGATGATTCAAACGTGAAAAATCAGAAGTTGTTGCGAATTATACCTCAATCGGGGAGCAATAGATAGTACAAAATAGATAAACCTCAAAGATTCCTTCCAATAGTAGCTCAAGCCTCCGTGCTTGAGGTAAAATACTCATGCCGAAGGCATTCCATATTATTATCTCTGCCCCCTGCAAAACAATATTTATTGGATATAAATGAGATACTTGACCCACTTACTCCACACTCTGCTATTTCAAACGATATTTCAGCGTCAACAATGCATAAACCAGCTTGGCGGCCAGAAAATCCGATCCCCAGTGTTCAGGCCGGGGGCATAATTCCACCACATCAAACCCCGCAACATGCCGCGCCCGAAAAACCGTCTTCATCAGCGCCATCACCCCATACCAGCTCATCCCGCCCGGCTCGGGTGTGCCCGTCGCAGGCAGCACCGACGGATCAAACACATCCAGGTCAATGGTGATATAGACATGCTTGCTGAGCATTCCCACGCATTTCTCTATCCAGCCGCGATCCGCCCCATCGCAGATATCATGAGCAAAAAACACACGACTCTTGTCCATCCTCGGCTTCTCGCCGACATCCATGCTGCGTATCCCAACCTGCACAATCGGGCAAAGCTCTCTCGCCCTGGCCATCACACACGCATGATTGCATTTGCTGCCCTCGTACTCATCCCGCAAGTCCGAATGCGCGTCCAGTTGCAGAATCGTCAAATCCGGGTACCGTTCGGCCATCGCCTCAAACACACCAATACTGACGGAATGCTCCCCGCCCAGCACCACGGGAAATTTCCCTTCCCCCAGAAGCCCGGCAATCCGTTTGCGAACCGCCGTCGCCATCGCCTCCGGCCCCTGCCAATCACCATCCACCGCATCATCGGTATAAATGCCTTCGGTAAAGACCTCCGAATCCGTCTGAATATCGTAAAACTCCAGATTCGGCGATGCCTCCAAAATGGCCTGCGGCCCTCTATCCGCCCCCTTGATATACGTACTGGTCCCGTCATACGGCACAGGTACAATCACCACCTTTGACGTATCCCGCCGGGTAAATTCAGGCGCAAAATCGCCGAACTCGAGTCGATCTGTCATACGGTCCTCGCGAGATGAAAAAACAGATGTGTGTCAGGCTTTAATCAAACAGAAACACGGCCAGGGCAACCGTGGTCGTCCACAACCCCTTGCGACCCTTGGCAACCTGAGTAATGTTGCTGGTTTTAATAAACAGCCCGCTGGCCTTGTAAGCCTGCTCTTTTTCCGACCATGCCTTGTTCGGGTCCACTTCCAGCCCCAGCGTGGTGCCCAGCATATCGGCGGCAAGGTCTTCGGACATATCCTCCGCTTCCTGCTTGCTCATCCCGTGCCCGTGGACTTCACTGAGGTAACCCCAGTTATTCCGGTCACGCGGTACGGCAATGCCCACCGATGACGGTATCAGACGGCGTTGCTCATTGGTATCGCTGCGAGCCATTACGCAGAACGTAATCGCCCCGGGACGCAATGCCTTGACGCCGTCTTCACGCGGAATAATCTTGCATTTCGGCGGCAGAATCGACGACACAGACACCAGGTTCTGTTGGGCTACACCCGCCTGACGCAATGCATCTTCAAACGACTTGAGCTGATAAATGCTCCGCCCAACTCCTTTGGTCAGAAACATACGCGTCGGAACCAGACTGGTCATCAGCGCCGATTCAACTGGATTTTTTTTCACTAAAGTACCCTTTCTTGCCATTTAATTAATGACCCGTTTACCCGCGGTACGGCCGGCTCAGACACATGCCTGCATACGCCTGCTCCACGGCAAAACCATGATTATTAACTATATAACCCTACCCGCCGGGGTAGAAAAAGAGCCGATTGTACTGCCCGGAACAAATAGTACAATAAAAATCTCACAAAAAACCGGGGGACGCAAGTATTTTTTCATTTTTTTATCCCCCTTAATGCCCCCACAACAGCAGCAGTAAATCCAGAATAAACAATAATACAATAGTCGCCTCCAGAATCATCATCCACAAGTTATTCCGCTCCTGCTGCAAAAGCCCGTAAAAATCGCCCAGGACCCGCAGCTTTTCCGACACAACATGATGCCATTGCGACAGGTGGAACCGGTCAAACAGATGCTCGTACACCTTGGCCAGGTACCAATCCCCGAAAAACTTCGTGATATTCGTCAATTCATCCGTAATCCGGGTCATATCCACCCGAATCTCACGCAGACGCCCACGAATCCGCTTGCCGCCGACCCGACCCTGACGCCGGCTCAAATCCCGATACGCATTCTGAAGCGACTCATCCAGTATCCGGTCGTAGGCCGCCAGCTCCGCAAGCTGTACATTGGCCAGCTCCATGATATGCAGGATGTCTTCAAGACTTTCTCCCTCGTCAATCACCAGGGCTGCGTCCCAGTCCACCACCACCACATCCTTTTCATAATAACTGGCATACCGGCCAACCGTCTCAGAGACCTCCTGATCCGACAGTAATTCCGGATCATCCTCCTCCACAAGCAGTGCCGCCACAGCACGCTCGTTTTCTTTGAGCCACCCCTCCGCCTTGCGATTATCAGACAAGCGATTCAGACAAAACACCGTATATGCCTCGGACTGACCAATCGCATCCACCGGATTAACACACATGGGCCGCAATTCAGCAAGCATCAACTCCGCCTGCTTGCGTACCTTCATTTCAAGACTCATATTGTCGTCAAAAACAGGGTCGTGATAGCCAACCAGCTCATGCAGACTCACCCCAGCAAACGGCAAGGATACCTCGATACTAACCGCCCCAACACTAAACACTTTCACGTCCCAATGGAGAACGACCGGCCGGCCATGTAATAGACATTTTTCGTCCGATAGTCGGCATATTTTCGGCCGATAAAAGAAATAATACTTCGGACTGCGCTTGCTTGGCCCAATGGCATATTCCTGAAGCGGTTTTGACAATAAAAATCCGACCTGCTCCAGATTGATTTCGTAAGCTATATCATAGGCGTAAATATAAACCGCCCGGCCGTCGTGTACTTCGTGCGAATGTGTCATAAACAGTGGCCCCGGCAATGTTCTTTGAAATTTCAGTAATTTCCATCGAATATGACTTGTTTTATACAATTGTACCGGGCTGAAGGCCGGAAATCAATAAAAACAATACCCATTCATCAAGCTCCGAACCATTTTTTGTTAAATCTGTAAAAACTTTGTTGCCAATTTTAAAGAAATTCCTATAATTCCCGCGATACATTGGATTACCCCTTGGATGCGGCGGAAAATAAAACGGTATTATTGACTTTATTCGTATTAAAACGGCGGCGCAATGACAAAGAAAAAAGACAACGGTAAATTGACGGCCAAGCAGCTTGAGAAATTCCGCGAGCTCCTCCTCGAAAAGCGCAAAGAAATTCTCCAGGATGTCGAGTGCATGGAACAATCCATCTTCCAGAGCGGCGGCGAGCTGTCCAGTATGCCCGTCCATCTGGCCGATATGGGTTCCGACAACTTCGAACAGGAATTCGGCCTGGGCCTGATGGCTGAGGAGAAAAAAATCCTCGTCGAAATCGATATGGCCCTCCGCCGCATTGATGAAGGCACTTTCGGCATCTGCGAAGCCCTGGGCGTACCCATCGAACTGACACGCCTCGAAGCCATTCCCTGGACACGCTATAGCCTCGAACATGCCCGCCAGATGGAAAAGGGACGATCCTACAGCAACGTCCGCCAGCGGCCTATCGATATCGACCGCGAGGGTGACTACGAAGAAGACGTCGAAGAGGAAATCGAAACCGAAGATGTCCCCGAAGAAGCCGTCGAAATGGACGAAGAAGCCATCGAACTGCCGGAAGAGGAAGAAGACTTTGACGAAGATATCGCTCCGGAAATAAAAGAATAATCCGAGCAGAGTCTCCGCCCGGCCTGAAAATTCAACCGCCGGCTAATTCCAGAACACGGCCACCGCGATAATCAGCCAGATCAGGCACCCGATGGCAAACTTCACGGTGATGCCCACCAGCACCCCTGTGCCCGCCCCAATGCCGCTTTTAAGCGACGTGTCGGGCGTCTTGCCTGCCAGCCGTTCCACCGACCACACGGCCGCCCCGGCCCCCAGGCACGCCCCCAGCATCGTCCCGGCCACCGGAATCGGAATCATCACCGTCCCAAATAACGCCCCGAACACCGCTCCGCCGATCGCCGCCAGCGCCCCTATCCAGCTCGCCCCGGCCTTTTTCGCCCCCCCCGCACCCGCAAAAAACTCAATAATCTCCCCAATCACCGCCAGCACCGCAATCAGCACCAGCACCGGCACACCAAACAGATGCGCATCCCACTTCCACCACGCAAACGCAAACGTCGTCAACACCATCAGCCAGTTGCCCGGCACCGTCAGCAGCACACTGACCAGCCAGCACGCATTCAACAGCAGCAGCATTGCTATATAGACATAGATCATCACATTTACTCCCTCACCTGCCCGGCATTATATGCATTTCTTGTATGCTTGTCTATCTTATCTGTGTTCTGTATGAATCTCTCTGGTTTTATTCTTGAAGTCGTCTTTTTGTGTCTATAAAAAAATAAATACAAAATCGCAAACTAATCAGAGAACCCAGCCCGATTAGAAATAAAACAACCGTAAACTTCGTAGCCTCTGGATGTGTCGTGATGGATCGAACAAATAAAGCCAGGCTCCCGGGAATCAGCGTAATGGTCATAAGCTGACAACTCTTCAGCGGGTCTTGTTGCCAAATATTACCTTTCCAGCCGGGCCGGATTAATTGCTTATCAGAAGTTCGCTGATACATCCAGCACGCCACAGGCAGAAAGAAAAATATCAATAATAATCCCGTTACCGAAAAAATAAATACAGCACTCCACGGCATCCTTGACATAAGATGTGCCGGTTCCAGGCCACCCCAGAACATCCCGGCAAATGCCGTTATCATCAGACCGATTCTAAAGAAAAACCAGTTAGTATGGTTCATCCGAGCTGCCTCCATTTTACCCTGTCTTGTCGCTGCGAACCCTTTACTTGCTTATATCATAACACAGCAATTGGTCCTGGTCGCGAAGGTACAGCTTCTTGCCTGAGATCACAGGATGCGGCCAGGTCTGGGGCTTGCCGAAACCCGGCTGCACGAAGCGGCCTGTTTCCTTGTAACCGTCAGGCGTGGTTTCAATCAGAGCCACGATTCCATCGTTTTCACAGCGGAGATACAGCCGTCCATCGGCGTATGTCAGAGAGCCTTTGCCGGCCTTCCCTTTTTCGCTCCATTTGATGTCGCCGGTATCGAACTGCTGGCAGACCCAGCCTTTGGCGTCGCAGTAGCCGTACACATAATCACCCACCAGAACCGCCCCGCCATGCTGATTGGCAATGCTCTTGTTGGCATAGACTTCTTTGGCGGTGAACGCACCGTCGGTGTTCTGAATCTCAAAGAGGTTGCTGCCTACGCCGTATCCGCTGGTCACATACACTTTGTTTCCCTTGACGATGGGCGTCGGAATCACCGCCGTCCTTCCCTTGCGGTCGGCTCTCCACAGGACCTTGCCGTCAACGCCGACGCCCACGACACTGGCCGCGGTAAGCTGAACATACTGCCTGACGCCCCCAATCTCGCAAAGGACCAGCGAAGAATAATGTGCCGCATCCTGGAAATCTTTGGTCTGCCAGAGTGTCTGGCCCGTTGTTTTATTGAGTGCAATAATGGCCCCTTTCGAACCGCCGGGGGTACACAGTACCTTGTCGCCGTCAACCAGAACAGATTCGCTATAACCCCATTCGGGCAGCTTGCCGCCAAAATCGCTCACGAGGTGTTTGGACCAGACCTGCGTGCCGTCTGCGGCCTTAAGACAGACCAATTCGCCATACTGCCCGATCACATAGACCATCTCACCATCAACAGTAGGCGTGGCCCGGGGGCCTGTAAAACCGCCCCAGCCGGGAGCGCCGGCCTTGCCGACCTTAGTCCGCCAGATCCGCTGGCCGTCAGACAGCTTACATGCCATGGCGTAGCAATCGGCCCCCTCATCCCCCATCGTGTAGATGCGGTCGCCAGAAATCGCAACGCCGGAGTAGCCGGCACCAAATCCTGTCGCTTTCCATGCCAATTTAGGTCCGGATTCAGGCCATTGCCCAAGCAGCCCCGTTTCTTTGGACACGCCGTCGCGCTCCGGCCCGCGCCATTGCGGCCAATCCGCACCAAAAACAGTCGAAATGGATAAAACGATTAGAAGCGTGCTGAGAATGCAGTGTCTGATTGTCATGACAGTCTCCATGAAAAGAGGGCATTAATGATTTAAATGGCTTTTTTTCCTAACGACATCGGTAATTTTACCCATAACCCGCCCACACGGTCAAGTTTTTTCCGCCACAGCGTCTTCTTCCCCAAAATAACACAAAAACCGATTTCCTCGCCCGCAGACTCGCACACCATTTATTGGGCCGCTTGCCGCTCATTTTGGCTCATTGCCGCCATCTTCTGATACAATTCAACGGAATAATCCATATACGGCACATAAAATCCGCACGGCCCATTCAGCAGGAAAACTTTGTCCCGGGTACGCTGGTCAATCAAGGCCCCATTGACCAGGGCGAGTTCTTCCAGTTTAACTCCATACCGAATCTGAAATGATTTAAACCTGGCGCATGGCTGCCATGTCGGTTTATATTTCCCTCCGCATAGCGATACGAATCAGGGAATTTCAGATGAATCATCGATTTTTGGATTTCCAT
>DLFY01000186.1:0-2219 GCA_002482415.1 Phycisphaerales bacterium UBA7708 | reverse complement strand
CCCGCCATTGTGTTCGACAAAATATAACAAACCATTTTTTATCACAGTTGCATTATAGTTGTCCCCCATAGGGATTGCCTTCCACAGCATCCAACCGACATACAAACCAACCACTGCCAGCAGCACCAATACAATCAAAATATCGATCTTGCGTCCAATCTTCATCCCAAAAGTCTCCTTGCCTGCCTGTACATTTCTTTCAAATCCAAATCCACACGTGCCCCCTCTCCCTCAAAACAATCCCCTACTTCATCGCTTGAAACAATTCCAGAGATACTTGTTCGTAAGGCAAAAACCAGCGATACGGCCCATCAATCAGGAGGACCTGCCTGCCGTCCTTGTCATACAACCGGCCTTCTCTCTCAGCCAAATCTCGTTTATTAATCCCATATCGAATGTGAAATTCACGAAATGAATGACAAGGCACCCATTCCTCGCTTGCACCTTCTTTTTCTTTATTCACTGGTAAATGTCGAGAAACCAGAAGAGATATCTTTTCCTGACGACCTGTAATTTCGATATATCCATTATTGCTTAAGACATCTTCGGAAGGCGGAAATACCCCTTCATGTTCCTGAAGATATACCAAAAAGCAGTCTTTCAGTGCCCGCAGGGGTTTTCCATAAACTCCATGCAGCATCTCCCCAAGACAGACATAAAGCTGAGACAAAAGAAACAGGGAAATAATAATGATGAGGATAATCTTGTATCGCTTTGCAAAATGCATCTGCTCTCCTTATTCTGAAGGCATTGCTCCAATTGCTGTCTCCAGCTTACCGTTTCCAAGGAACCGACTCCAATACCCCAACATATTATCGACATACCCGCTCTTGTCAAGCGGGAAATCTGCAACTGGCCCCTTGCCAAACACCCCAAAACCGGTTAGGCTGTCGATAGTTTCAGCCCCCTGCGGTCCCCGCGGCCGGCCGGGCATGGTATAAAATCATAATCGCAAAAATATGGATACTGTCACATGAAAAAATTTAACACACTCGGCGAAGTCCTCGCCTTCGCCATCAATCTCGAACAAATGGCCAACCTGTTCTACATCGATTTATCCAAACGGGCCGACACCGAAGCCATGAAGAAAATCCTGCTGGACCTGGCCGAAGAAGAAAACCAGCATAAGCAGCGCCTCGAACGCATCATCGGCATCGCCGAAAACGTGCCCGGCGACAACCTCGACCACACCGAAGTCGCCAAATATATCGCCGCCGTCCCCACCCCCGACCACATGACCTACGAAGACGCCGTCCGTCTGGCCATGAACAAGGAACACGCCGCGATGATGCTCTATCAGATTTTAGCCAAATTCACCGACGACAAACAGCTCCGCGAAGTCCTCGAACTGCTGGCCATCGAAGAAGCCCACCACAAGCGCCGCTTCGAAAAAGAATACCACGACATCAAACTCAAGAAAAATTAACCCGGAGTCAAATCATGAAGCATCTGGCATGGATTCTGTGCAGCCTGTCGGCCCTGTGCACCGCCGCAACCGACGCCCACGACCCCCACATCATCAAGGACAAAGACACCTATTACATCTTCTCCACAGGCCGGATGCGCCGCGTCGTCAGCGTCATCGAGTCCAAAGACCTGCTGACCTGGACTCGCAGCGCCGATGTCTTTACCGCCGTCCCCGACTGGGTCAAAAAAGAAATCCCCGCATGCCGCGAACTGTGGGCCTCCGATATCCACAAAATCGGCGACCGTTTCTGCCTCTATTATTCCGCCTCCACCTTCGGCAGCCAGCGCTCCTTCATCGGCCTGGCCACCAGCAAAACCCTCGACCCAAACAGCCCCGACTTCCAGTGGGTCGACCAAGGCATGGTCATCGAATCCAAACCCGGCATGGACTTCAACGCCATCGACGCCGGCGTCCTGACCGATGCCGACGGCCGGGTCTGGCTGACATGGGGCTCCTTCTGGGGCGGCATCAAGCTGGCCGAACTGAACCCCAAAACCGGCAAGCTCCTGTCCGACACCCCGACCATTCACTCCATCGCCCGCCGCACCCCGCCGGAAACGGCCATCGAGGGCGCCTATCTGATTTACCGCCACGGCTTCTATTATCTGTTTGTCTCTTTCGACGCCTGCTGCCGGGGCATCAACAGCACCTACAAAATCATGGTTGGCCGTTCCAAATCCCCCACCGGCCCGTACATCGACCGCGAAGGCCGCCCGATGGCCGAAGGCGGCGGCTCACTGGTCCTGCAGAC
>DLFY01000026.1 GCA_002482415.1 Phycisphaerales bacterium UBA7708 | reverse complement strand
CTTTTTACCTGTCCAGCGGCCTGCTGGGGCGTATTGAGAAAGAGCAGACCGGCGAGCTGGAAGACAGCCGGACGATCATGCAGCTTTTACGGCACGAGGCCGGGCACGCCATCAACTATGCCTTCCGGCTGTGGGAAGAGCCAGGCTGGCAGGAGACCTTTGGCCGTTTTTCCAAACCCTACCGGGAGGTCTTTTCGCCTAATCCATGGAGCCGCAGGTTTGTTCGGCATATCTGCAGTTACGCATACGGATACACGTATGCCCAGAAACATCCGGATGATGATTTTGCAGAGACCTTTGCCGTCTGGCTGACGCCGCGATCCAACTGGCGGCGCAAATACCGGGACTGGCCGGCCATTGAGAAATTGAAGTATGTCAATCGCCTGATGCGGACTATCTGCGAGCAGAAGCCCAAGTGCAAGAGCAGAAAGCGCCTGCTGCCGTTATCCGAACTGACTATGACACTGGGGGAGTATTATCAACGACGAATCAGGGAATACGGAAAGACGAGCTGACGGGACAAGGGACGCGTTTTCCGTACAGGGGGAAGACTTGTCCGACAGCTCTGCGGTGCATCAGAAGGACCGCTCTTACTGCACACCCACCAATGACTGCATGGGGGCGCTGCCTGTGTGAGGTGCATCTTCCATGGCGGCGTCAATGACCATTTGCAGCAATTCAGGATAACTGATGCCGGCTTTTTTGGCAGCCCTCGCCAGACCGATATCATGCTCCAGGGAGGCATTGCAGTTGACTTCCAGGACTCTGGGGACACCTTCTTCATCGAGTCGGATATCAACACGACCATAGCCCCAGGCCCCGACCGCACGAAAGGCACGCAAAGCAATATCGTAGAGCTGTTCAGCCAACTGGGGTTCTACCTCTGTCGGACAAAGAATGGATGTTTTCTTGTATTCGGTAGTATTTTCAAGCCACTTGGCGGCATAGGACATAATCGGGGGGATTTCCGGCGGCATATCGTGATAGCATACTTCGGCCAGGGGCATCCGCCGCAGGCGTTTTCCGCCCACGATACCCACATTGAACTCCCGGCCCGGCAGGAAAAGCTGAACGATGGCGGGCTGCTTGAATTCCTGCAGCACGTGGCGCACCTGATTGCGCAGGGCAGTCTTTGTTCGCACCACCGAATTTCGATTCAGGCCTATTCCCGCATCTTCATGGCAAGGTTGAACGATCAGCGGAAACCGCCATTCGTGCCGGTCCACCTCGCTGACTTTTTCCAGCACCTCGGTACAGGGGGGAATCGGAATCCCCAGGCCCTGGAGGAGCCGTGACGTGGTGTGTTTGTAGCGGCTTAAGCCAAGCGCCAGGGCCGGGGAGCCGGTGACACGGAATCCCATCATCTGCACGATGGCAGCAAACAGCATCTCGTCGAAGACGCCGTGCACCACGTCATCATATTGATTGAACACCACATCGGGATTGAGACGAAGCAGCTTGCGGTGGAATACAAAAAGATCATCAGCTAACGGCAGGATAGTAACCCGATGACCCAAAGACCTCATAGCCCGGCTCATGTGGCGGATCATTTTGAGCAAGTCCGCCATGCTGCCCCGGTCTTCCGGGGTCTCCGGCACAAGTCCGGAGGCGGCATTATATACCAGTGCTATATGAAGAGGTTTGCGAGATCGTTTGGATCGGACACTCATTTATTGCTCTCTTGCCCGGGGTCGGCCGCCCCAGGTCATCCGGCCTCGGCAAAACCGAGAGAATCAGTATAACATCAGAATCAGCCATGAATGAAGCACACTGCAAAAACACGGCACAATCACAGCAACTGTTTCCAAAGCAAAATCGCCTGTCGATGAGAAAATTATATGCAAATAAATACCTGATGTCAACAGAACTTATGCAAAAGGACATACCCATCGCATGAGATATAAAACAGAATACACGGAAACGGACCATTGCCCCGCCCCGGGTGACCCCTTTCCTCCAGGATCAGTCTATTTCTTCAGGCCCAGCGTATGGATGGTTAATCCATCGACAGACTTCAATGACGCCGGAAACAGCAGGCTGGCCATGTAGCCTGTAATGAAACACAATACGATTCCAATCGTTGCATATAGCAATAAATTCACCGAGGTGTACTCCTGGATTAAATACAGACCGAGCACTCCGCATATCGCTCCAATTATAGCGCCGTTGCTGCTGGCGCGGACCGTAAAAATTCCCAGACAGAAAAGCCCACACATTGCCCCGCCGATCAGGCCCAGTATTGTCATAAACATATCCCACAGCGATTTGATATCCGACCTGGCAAACAGCACGGCGATTGCGGTACCCAGACATCCCAAGGTAAACGTCATGATCCGTGCCAAACGCAGATATCCCGTCTCCGTTTTGATCCAATGGAATGGCCGGATAAAATCGGTCACAAATGCCGTGGCAGAGCTGTTCATGCTGGCAGCAATGGTCGATTGGGCTGCCGAAAACAACCCTGCAATTACCAGTCCGGCCACTCCCATTGGTAATTCCCTGGCAATGAACAGTGGAAATATGGCATCATTTTTAAAGGTTGGATCAAGGCGTTCCGGATTGGATTTATAGAATATATATAAGGCTGTACCCACTGAAAAAAACAGAAGTGTCGCCGGGATGATTGCAATTGCATTTGTCCAGATGGCCCGTCGGGCCTGCCGGATGCCGGATACCGACATATATCGCTGCACCACTGCCATATCTGAGGTGTACGGCACCAGACTCTGGCCGATACCCCCAAGCACCACCACCCATAATGCAGCGGTCATCATACTGGCCGAGGAAAAATCCAGGTTGACCCAGTGAAATTTGTTGTCTGCCATGGACATCGAGACAAACTGTCCAATTCCGCCATCTAAACGATACAGGATCAGCAGGATGCAAAACAACGGCCCTCCCAACAGGATAAAACTCTGGATTGTATCGGTCCATACCACGGCTTCCAGCCCTCCCATGGTGCAATAGATGACGCTGAGCAATCCCATCAGCAGGATGCACTGGATTTCGCTTAAAGGCGTGATTGCCGAAATCGCTAAAGCGGGCAGATACATGACAATCGCCATGCGTCCAATCTGGAAGATGATAAAAGAGCCGCTGGCAAACAGCCGGAGGCAGCGATTGAACCGCTTTTCCAGATATTCATAAGCACTTGTGGCGTCTATATTTCTGAAAAACGGCAGAAACACATAAACAACCGCCGGTGTCACCAGCACCGCCATCATATTCACCAGAAAATAGACCCAGTTGGTCATATAAGCCTTGGCGGGAATAGCAATAAAGGTCACCGAACTGAGCATCGTGGCAAAGATACTCAGTCCAGCCACAAACCATGGTACCCGCTGCCCGCCGCGGAAGAAGTCATCTGAATTCTTGTTGCGGAATGAGAAAAATATCCCCACACCTATCATCGCGGCCAGATAAGCACCCAGGACCAGAAAGTCAACCATTCCGAATTTGCCGGGTGTCTGCACCGGCAGAATCGACCATACCTTCGGGGAACGCACCCGTGGAAAAACTTCGCCCGAGGCAACAATAATCGGGTCCTTAATCGTATCATTGCCCCAGCGGACCGCAGTTGTGGCGACCTGGTTGGCCGGGATGGAACCGGTTTCTATCCACGTATCTGTGATGGTATGATAGGCAAGCCCTGTTTTAGGAAATCCCGGGTGGCTGTCTTTTAACTGAGCCCCTTTCCCCCATAGTTCCCCATCATCCCCCCCCAGAACCATAATATGGCTCTGACCCATTTTAATGGCGGTTCCCGCCATCACACATCGGGGTATATCATTTCGTCTGCGCCAGGGATTGATCCGGCCAGAATAACGCCCGGAGACTGCATCAAAGCATCCCGCTTCATAATGTGAGGGTGTAAACTCGTACACATCCCTGAGGAACTGTGCCTGATCCGGCTGAGACTCCATAGACCGGCGGCCGCTGATGACATAAATGCAATCGTCCTGTCCATTGTGCTGGGCGACCGTCAGATTAAAAGCTCGAGAAGGCCCCGGCCAGGCTAAAATGGACTGCCAGCGAAATGTTTGAGGATTGTTCATCTGTGACATATCCAGTGACCAGAAGTTGGTCATTGCTGTATCCAAATTCTCCCCCCTTGTACCGCCGGCAACATAAATCACGTTGTCCAGAAGAGTCGCACTGGTATTGGCACACGGCTCGGGAAGCGATGGGAGGGATTTGATATCAACCGTTAGTGTTTTTGGATTCCAGCTCAGCAGGCATACGTCGGCGTAAGTTTGTCCGGCATCATTGCCTCCGATACAAACTACTCCCTGCTCGGTAGAGACCGAAGCCCCATACCCCAGCGGATGAGGCAGTTTAAATCCCTGGCGCCATCGTAAATCCTGCGAGGCTCCGGATGAACTTTTCGTCAGAAAAATGATATCATCGTACCATATTTTACCAGTCTCCCAGACCGGAGCAGGGAAATTCGCCCCGCCGGCGACAATCAGTGCATCCTGATGAACACCAACAAAGACCCCCGCCCGTCCCAATGGATCGGGCAAATCCGGCAATTGCGACCATCGCAACAGCGCATCTGATTCCTTTGCCTGCCCGTATCCGGATACAACCAAACACACTATCAGCCCAAGGATAAAGCGAATTCGGTTCAGTCTGTTCGGCATCCTGTCCTCTGCTGTCGTTGATGCAAAGTGATTGGAGTGTGATACGTCAGAACCACTCACAAACACCCAGCGATTCAATTTGAGATTTAAATTTGCTATATTCTTCTATCGACAGTGCTTCCAGCGGCAGGCGGGTCGGGCCGCAGTCCAGTCCGGTCATTTTCATCATGGCTTTAATGGCCGGCAAGCCGCGATACTGGTAACAGACGCGCACCATTCGCACCGAGAGCAACTGGAGTCTGCGTGCCGTCTGGACATCACCTTTGGTAAATGCTTCCATGACCTGATGATAGAGCCGTGACAGGAAATTATAGGTGCTGCCGATGGCCGCATCCGCACCGGCGGCCAGGCCGCTGGTCAGCATCTCATCGCATCCGAAAAAGAGCTGGTATCGGTCGCCAAAGGTTTCTTTGCAGTCCTGGAATTCATAGACGGTGATGGCGGAATACTTCACGCCCCGAAGTGTCGGGATGCGCTGCGGCGCCTGCTTTAGAAACTCCATGACATCAAATACATTGCCGCTGAGCTGCGGAATATGATAGTAGTAAAAGTCGGTTTCGGGAGCCGCGGCGGCAATTTCGGCAAGATATTTGATAAGTCCACCGAGGGAGCCGGGTTTAAAATAACAGGGTCCAACGGCTGCAATCGCATCGGCGCCGGCCTGGGCGGCATGGCTTGCCAGCGAGCGGGCCTCCATGAGGCTGTCATGACCGACATGGACAAAGACCGGGATCTGTTTTTTCACGGCGTTGATGTAAGCGGCCGCCACTCGTTTTCGTTCCTCAACACTCAATAGCGGCCCTTCGCCGGTACTGCCGCAGACATACAATCCCTGAATCGGCCGCTGGAGGAGATATTCCACCATTCGGGGAATCAATTCCACATGAAGCGAACCATCTTCGTGCATGGGAGAAAACGCTGCGGCAATGAGGCCTTTGATCATATTTTGCATATTTCAAATTCCATTACGTTTCAGTAGAGGATGTATTGTTCCGGCTCAATTTCAGGAATTCCTGATAACAGAGCCACAACGCGCGCGGGACATGGAAACAGCCTTTCCATTTTCCGCCTTTTAAATTCAGAAGTACCTTGCCCTGACGATTCAGGTAGCCATACCACTCGCCGCAGTCCGGGTCCGGGAAATGGCTCCACGTGTAGTCATGCACCCGCTGATACCAGTCCAGGCACTCTTTGCGGCCTGTCGCGGCATACGCTTTGGACAGGGCAACGAGGGTTTCAGCATGCACCCACCACAGCTTCTGATCCCATTCGAGCTGCTGGGGGGGCTTGCCAAGGGCATCCATAAAGTAAAACAGTCCGCCATATTCAGTATCCCAGGCGTAATCGAGGGTGTGAAGGATAACTTCCACTGTCTTTTGCACGAGGGCTGAATCGCTGCGGCGCAGGCCGATATCCATCAGAAACCACATCGCTTCGATGCCATGTCCCGGATTGATGAGTCGGCCGTCAAAGCAGTCCAGATGCCCGCCATCCGGCAGGACATTTTCAAACAAAATTCCACGTTCTTTGTCCAGATGCCGTCCCATCACTTCGGATACGCAGCTATCCAGAACCGTCTTCAATTCTTCAGGCGGCAGGAGCGATTCCATTTCCAGCGCCGTATTAGCCATAATCATTGGAAATCCCAGCGAACACAACGCCCGGGTCTCAGAAATCTGTTTGTTGAAAATGCCCTTGGGATTATTCCTGCGGCGCAGAATGTTATGATAAATCCTGACGGCGGTATCGGTATATTCCACATTGTCGGCGGCCTGCCCGTACTGACTGAATGCAATGGCGGCAAAAAAATCGCTGAAGATATTATACGGCCTGACCAGGGGGCGCCCGGTACGGTCCAGGGCAAAATACCAGTTGCCCTGCAGATCGGCTCCGTATTTGCGCAGAAATTCGGCGCCGTGACGGGCGATGGACAGCCACAGCGGGTCTGGACGGCAGCGATTGTACAGCATGGAAAACAGCCAGACCTGACGGCACTGAAGCCAGACGAATTTATCGGTATCAAATACGGCTCCCTGCCTGTCCAAACAGGTAAAGTATCCGCCGTAGACGGTATCCAGAGAATGTCTTTGCCAGAACACAAGGACATTCTCGAACAATTCTTTGCGATATTGTTCAGCTATGTGTTTAAAATCGATCATTTTTCCGGCTTCTCGAGTTTCCGGGCCATCTGGTCCAGCTCCCTGAGCGAAAATCGCACGGACATGATATACGGTGGTTCGCCCGCTGTCCAGTGGCCATAGGTCGTTGTAACAAACGTTCCATCCTGCAGGACCTCCACGCCGGGGTAAGTGCTGTCCCAGCCGTGCTTGTTATCCATCAGCCGGAGGCGATACTGGCCTTCCCGGCCCCGGACAATATCCTCGTAGGTGCCGACCCAGCCGACCCAATCCCCCTGGGTGGGGCTTTCGAGCGTGGTATCCCGGAAGGAAATGAACAGCCGGCCATCCGGGGCATATTTGCCGGTGTGCCGGTCGCCGGTCAGGGCGCCGGGAAGTTCGCGAGGCTGAGTCCAGGTTTTGCCTTCATCCTCGGAAAAAATCACATGGGAATTCTTTCTGCGGGCGTTTTCACGCAGCAGGACGGCCAGTTGCTTGCCATCCGGAGAACGGATGATGCCCGGTTCGCACAAATGAACCTGGTCGGATTGATATATCGCCTCGGGAAACGACCAGGTCAGGCCTCCATCGTGCGAAAAGGTCTTGAACAAGGTGAAAATTCCTGTTGCTTTGCCGTTTTCCTTGAAAAACCGTCCATCATCATGAAACATCGCCATGTAGTGGCCTTTACCGGTCTTAAGTTCGGTCAGACATCCCATCACGACAATTCCGCCCCAGTCGCCGACTTTCTGCAGGGGGGACCATGTTTGCCCGTCATCTTCCGAAACCGCCATGCGGGCAGGGTACAAACCCGAAAACAGGATTAACCGTTTATTGCCCTGCGAATCCACAACCCGATGAATGGTCGGCACTTCTTTGGAAGTGGCCCAATTCTCCGGCGTGGCAAGGCGGTCGCTCCAGGTCAGGCCGGCGTCGGTACTGCGCTTCATGACAATCGCTCCCCGGCCGTGGCCTTTGGGATAGACACAGATCATCGTCTTGCCACCTTCGAGCAGCACGGTTGTGGGATGCCCCAGATATTGCCCGACCTCATAATCCACAACGGTGCGACGATAGTAATGATCCGACAGGTCGATCAGGGGAATGGAATAACCCCGCGGAATCGGGGAGACGGCTGTTTCCGTCCGGGCACTTTCGCCCCATGCCATGGACCCCGGCAGGATTGCATTCAACACCATAACGATAAGCATCCATCGCTGTTTCATATTTAACCTCTTGAATTGCAGGATTTCTGTATATTGCCGTCTTTTTTATATTATACAATCATCGCCCGGTGAACCAACCAATAATTTGATGTTCAGCCGATTTTTTAATCCGTCAAAAACCGGGAGGACGGCTGTTGTCGGCCTCCCAGCCTACTTTCTTCAGCTTAAGCTGACATTCCGGTATTTGAAAGTGCTGACGGACGAGCTGGGCAGCCAGTGAGCAGTCTTTGGCTTTCAGGGCTGATTGTATTGCACGGTGGGATTTCTCCGCCTGATTCCAGGTGCATCGATCCGTCGGCCCGATCTGCCGGCACCGGTCCATCATAATGCACCATTGCATAAAGATAGAACGATAGATATTTTTGAGTCCGGGACCGCCCGCCAGGAAGGCCGCGCTGATGTGGAATTCGGCATCCTGACAGCGATATTCCAGGCTATCCTGCATGATGTATGCCCGTTCGATCCGGCTGACAATCGGTTCCAGTTCAGCAGCCTGAGCGGCGGTCATTGTCTGTGCCAGGAAATAAAAAATCCCGCTTTCAAGGCTGAGCCGCATATCGTAGAGCTGACGATGCCTGATCGGATCATGATAATCCACTACGCGGGCGCCGCCGTGAGGGATCAGCTCGATCCAGCCTTCATCCCGCAAACGAATCATGGCTTCATGCACCTGGCCGATTCCGACGTCGAGCTGCCGGGCAATCTGGCTTTCCATAATTCTGTGGCCAAGGGGCGCATGACCGGAAAAAATCCGGGTCAGAATGGCATCATAAATCTGATCCGCCTGGCTGCTGTATAAATCGGAATAGATCCGATTAAGCCATTCCATGCGTTCTGCTTCCACCCTGGCTTGAGCTTTATTTTCCATCGTCGTCACGCTTACAGACCAGTCATTTCATGCTGCCTACCGCACAGTACAGGGTCATCCGGATCCGAGCAGGCAAGCCAATCCTGTGACAGCAGAGCCAAATCCAGAAGATTGACATAGCAATCCCGATTGATGTCCCCGTTCAGAAAAGTGCCTGCGGCCGAACAATCCGACCGGCCTGCAACAGCTTCATACGTCGTTGCGATGCGGAGTTCATCAATCGACCAGACTGCCTGCGGTCCGGCAACAATACCAATTCGGTCCAGAACAGCGTTTATATTCTCTGTCGCAGTCCCCACCAGCGTCCACGCCACATCGGCTTCATGAATCGGAATCACATCCGTTCCTGATTGAAACGCCTTGAGATAAACCTGGTCGTGCTGCCGGGAGAATACCATTTTGGCTACAAGGAAATACACGCCGTCTGTCGAGAAGGCATCGGCAGCAGTGACTTTCAGCGCACCCGGCCTGGTAATCGAGAATTGCTCGTCGGTTGTGACTCCAAATGCAACATACGGTGTATTGGTCTGATCACGAAGCTCGATGGTCAGGTCTTCCTGCTGGGTATCGTCAGAGGTAATATCCAGCGCCCGGCTGACCAGAATTGACAGATACACAGTGCCTTCAGCATCTGCATCAATGGCCGAGGATATCTGCCGAACCAGATTCAGGCCAGCCGCAGAGGTATCAACACGTCCCAACTGCGGGGCAAAACGAAAATGCTTAAAGGGCAGACTCGACCCGCCATAAGTTGGAGATGATTTTCGTGTAAACTCACCAAGACCCGACCATGAACCGGTCCAGCCGACACCGCCCCGGCGTGCATCTACGGCATTTCCGAAACCATCATATTGCGTCAGAGCTTCATCATGCGGTCCGTTTTCCAGTGCCTGAATACTGCAGCTGGCCAGCCGGATCAGCGTACTTCCGGTTTCTTCATATATCACGCCAATCGAGCCGTCTGCCAGTCGCTTAATATCAGAATAAGCGGCAAATCCATTGTTGATCTGAACGGGGTTGGTAAACGACTTGCCCTCATCGTAACTGGTCCAGATTGCCATGTTGTAGCGGCCGGATGCCGAACCGATGGGGTTACCCAGGGGGCCGCTGAAGACAATACGGTCTCTGTCGTGGCCATCCCGTTTGGCGGAATATCGTTCGATGCCGCAATCCACCGTGGTAATATAGATATCGCCAAGGCCCTGATATTGCCATGTCTGGCCGCCGTCGGTACTTTTGAGCCGGTATCGATATAATCCGCTGCCGGGACGGGCATCCCACAACAGGTCTCCATTGGTCAGCTCGACCACATCGGATTCATTCAAACTGGGAGCGGTCACATCGACTGTGCCGGCCTGCCAGGTCTGACCGCCATCATCGCTATAAACTGATACCGCATCGACGCCATTGATATGTGCCGGGTCCAGCAGCCGGCCGTTTCTGGCCGGATTGCTTTGCCAGCGTAACTGAATACCATGTCCGGGGCCGGAGTTCAGGGCCTTCCATGTCGGATTTTTAATCTGGGTATTCAGGTTCATCGGGCCTGACCATGTCTGCCCGTTATCCAGGCTGGTTTGCAGAAACATCACGGATGAATTATCGCCAAGTCCGGCCGGAACGCAGCCCTGACCGCACAAATCCGGCCACTGGGTATAAAGCAGATGTACCTTACCCGTTTCCATATCCGTCACAGGACGCGGGTCGGAATAGTCAAAGGTGCCCTGATGCAGCACCGCCAGCGGCTGCCAGGTCTGTCCGTGGTCTGTGGAGCGTTTCATGACCATATCAATCGGCAGGGCTGCCCCCGGATCTCCGCCATTGCGGCGTCCTTCGGCAAATGCCAGGATAGCCCCGTCCGGCGCAACGGTCATGCTGGGAATCCGGTAATTCGAAGTCCCCGACACTCCTTCCTGCCCTCCAACAAATACACTCGATACGAAATTGACAGGCAGGTCATCGTCAGCAATAGTCACTTCCACTATTGGCAGATTCAAGCCATTGTATTGAGCCAGAGAGGAACTGGACGTATGGGAAATCAAGCCGGTATGTGTACCCTCGTGAACACTGTCGTTAATCGCCGTCACAGTAATTTTTTGAGATACAGCCGGATCAATCGGCGGAGTAAACAGCAGAATCACCTCGGATTGACCATTCACCCGAACCTGATCGTCTGCTATGGCCGTGACCATCACCGGTTCTGTCGGACTGTTTTTCACATAGACATCATAGACTATTGAAGCCGCAGAACCTTCCGACAGGACGGTATCGCTGGTGACAATCTCAATCGGCAGAACTTCGGCCAGACGCACATCATCGACTCCGATATAGGCCGCACTTGAACTGCTGATACGCGTTATTTTAATAAAGAGCCTGTCTCCGGCATTCAGGATGCCGGGTGTAAATTCCCGGGTAAAGACATGGTCGCTCTTGGAATCGGGAATCTGCCAGTCATCGCCATGCACGGTCACTGTAACAGGGCCTGCAATCGCCGTTGTTGCAGAGGAGGAATTCGGACCGATGAGAAGATCATACGACATGATCGCTGTTCGTGTGGATGAGGATGTTTCTGCGACAAGCACGGCTGAAAACAAATACTTTTTACCGCTATGCAGGCCTTCAATGCCTTTGCTGGTGATGACAGCACCGTCATCGATAGACACCCACAGACGCGTTCCGCCGAAATTGGTTGTGTTGTAAATCTCAGCGGCACGATCCACGGCAGGGTCATAATCGACAGACCACGTTCCCGTTGGAATGCCGCCGATGGAAAAATCAGCCGGTTCTTCGACATCGTAGGCCTGAAAATTATCCTCAAAAAGGATATAATCGGCCGCAAATCCCAGGCTGCAAAAGAGGGTCATCACCAACAAATGCAGCCACCTCAAATAGAGGATGGAGATTTTCCTGAAAGAACTATATCTGTTATGATTGCAACCAAGGAGTTCCAGTCTGTTTGGTATTCTATTCATAATCATCTCTGCAAGGAGTTCATTTCAACAGGTTTCTATTTTTTATCGACATAGCTTCCCTGTCTCAGGCGGCGGCTTCCTCTGCACATCACCGCCGCCTGAGTCATCATCCACTTTTCCTCCTCAGGGCCAAAATCCGCATGGACGATTTATGCCTGGCGTCGACGCAGAAGCAATCCGCCGACTGCCAGCAAAACCATCGTCGTCGGTTCGGGAATCGTATTGCTGTAAGCCGCTGAGAAATGGGCTTCCCAGGTGGGCTTATTGACGAGTTTGTACCCGGTCTGAATAAAACCGTTGGTGGTGCTGTTTGTGGTGTCCAGTTCAACACCGCCGGAGGCAATGGCACCCGTCTGGTCAACAAACATCAGGGCATACTGGGTATCCTTGTCCAGTGCAATGCCATCAAAATTCCAGGTTAACAATGCCAGGGGACTGGCCGCCGGGAAATCAATGTAATTGGTTGAGGTGCCCAGCAGAGACTGGTAGCCTAAAGCTGAATCATAGGAATACACAGCAAGATAGGTCTGAGCCGCTCCGCCGTAGCCGCTGGATGATTTGGCGTAGGTCCAGCTCATCAGATATGCCGTTTGGGGCATCGGGTCCCCGGTTTGGGAATACTGCGGCAAAGCGGGTGTGAACACAAATCCAGCGCCGCCGGCCTGGTTGTCATCAAAATCGCCATACGTCTGGGTTGTCAATGCGCAAGCAGCCGCCGAGAAAGCAACCGCCATCACAAGTACTGATACTGTTTTCATCTGCTACATCCTCCAATAGAATTTGATAAACATCTCTGGCCAAACGAACGCCGTTTGGACGGTTCTGTTATGTTTTATCGCCCATCGCCTGCATGTTCTCAACATGTCTTTTTGTTCCTCTGCCTCTTTCCAGCAATGGAAGCGGCTCTATTAACGCCATATCTCGGGAACATAATACATCCTATCGGGTGTCCATTTGACTTCATCACCGCCGTACCTCCGCACACTGCCGTCCATATATCCGGCATTGAGGTTCATCTCAGCCATTTCCGCCGGCAGTTGCCCGCCAGCCGGCATCATGGATACATCGGGGTTGTAGATCCAGAATGTCGCACAGTAATTGCCGAAACGCGGATCCCATTTATAGTCCTGATACTGCCCCGTTCCCTTGGCAGGCTGATGGGCCAGCCAC
>DLFY01000298.1:40658-42717 GCA_002482415.1 Phycisphaerales bacterium UBA7708 | reverse complement strand
CCCGGCGGCCTCCGCGGCAAGCAAATCTTTCTGGGCGGACCGTTCGGCTCGACTGTGCTGGGCACCGATAACGTCATGATGGCGGCCTGCTTAGCCAAGGGAACCACCGTCATCGAGTCGGCGGCCTGCGAGCCCGAAGTCAGCGACCTGGCGAACTTTCTCAACCAGATGGGTGCCAAAATCACCGGCATCGGCTCGCCGCGGCTGGTCATCGAAGGCGTCAAAGAACTGCGTCCGATCCGCTACAAAGTCATCGGCGACCGCATCGAGGCCGGTACATTTATGGTTGCAGCAGGCATCACCGGCGGCAATCTCCATATCCGCAACTGCAATATCAATGATATGGTGGCCGTGGCGGATCGTCTGAACAATATGGGTGTGGATATCGAACCTGCCGTCGATGGCTGCGTGGTCAGCCGCGAAGGCCCGATTCTTCCGGCCGACATTACCACCCAGCCATACCCGGGCTTCCCCACCGACCTGCAGGCTCAGTTTATGGCCATGCTGGCCCTGGCCCGCGGCAACAGCGTCATCACCGAGAAAATCTATCCCGACCGCTTCCTGCATGTGGCCGAGCTGAATCGTATGGGCGCCAATCTCCGCAAGGAAGGTCCCAGCGTGTTCATTCCCGGTGTGGACCGCCTGATTGCGGCGCCGATTATGGCCTCCGACCTGCGTGCTTCCGCAGCCCTGGTGCTGGCAGGCATGGCTGCTNNGTCTATCACATCGACCGCGGCTATGAGAAAATCGAAGAAAAACTCAACCTGGTCGGCGCTCGCATCCGCCGCAAAAACACCACAACCAAGGCAGAATAAGCCCAAAAACAAAATATCTTCTCGTAATATGTTCACGCAGCCTTGCACCTTTGTGCAGGGCTGCATTGGTGTTCAGGATTTGTTAAATCCCCAATCCGCGACACCGTTTTTTGTTGTTTTCAGGCTGGAAATACGGGGATACTCTGTCGTATAATGGTTTTGGTTTCAATCTGGAGATATGACGATGAACTTTTTCGATGTAGTCAAAAAACGGCATTGCTATCGGGCAGCATTTAAGGATGTTCCGGTCGCACGGGAAGATTTGTGCAAAATCGTTCAGGCCGGCGTGGACGCCCCCTCCGGCAAGAATGCCCAGACGACCGAATTTGTGATTGTCGATGAGCCGGCGCTGGTCCGGCAGATCGCCAAACTGCACCCGGCCAACAAGGCCATGCAGCAGGCGCAGGCCTTTGTCGCCTGTGTGCTGGATAAAAATCCGGAAGCCATCTATGAAGGCTTTGCCTTTCAGGTCGAAGATTGTGCCGCGGCCGTGGAGAATATGCTGCTGGCGATTACGGCGCTGGGCTATGCAAGTGTCTGGATTGACGGCTGGCTGCGGCTGGAAGGTCGGGCCGAGACAATCGGACAAATGCTGGGGCTGCCCGACACCAAATACGTCCGCATCCTGCTGCCGATTGGAATTCCCGCCGAAGAGTATAAATCCCCGGCCAAAAAACCGTTTGAACAGCGGGCGTGGTTTAACCGGTATGGTAAAGCCTGAGTTGGGCAAATGATGATGAAACTGCCCAAAGGTCAGCCGCCGCGATGCCCGATATGCGGCTCGAATAATGTAGCATGGATTTTCTACAGCCCGGTCGAGATGAATGACGAGCTGGCAATGATGATTCAGACCAAAAAAATCGTTCTGCGCTCGGCAGAACAGTCCCCCGCGAACAAGACATACTACTGCCATCACTGCGGTTACACCTGGTAGCCGCAGCGATGGACAGCTTATTTCAATTCGTTACGAAAAGCTCTTGCGAACATTGACCCTGCGGCCGGCCCGACGTTTGCGGGAATGAATCGCGCGACCCTTTTTGGTGCTCTGGCGAACCAGAAAACCCTGCCTGCGGGCTCGTTTACGAAGACTTTTGCTATGATTTTCCACGGTTAATTCTCCTGACACTAAAAAGTCGAGTCAATATACTATTTAAAATATCCCGAATCTATTAAAAACAGAGGGGAAATTATAGCGATAAATGGACGAATTTCAATCAAAAAGTGAAAATTTGGAAAAATATACG
>DLFY01000298.1:35281-40639 GCA_002482415.1 Phycisphaerales bacterium UBA7708 | reverse complement strand
TCCAGGACCCGCATTCGGTACAGCTTGGTTTCCAGCGACTTCTGGTAGCCGGTCCAGTTGCCTTCAGAGTTGTCGTTTTCAATCAGTGAGGCTGTCTGGTTCATCTTGGCATCAAGATTGTCGATGTAATTAACCATAAATGCCTCGGGCGTGGCTGGCAGTTTGGGCGAGCCGAATTCATAGGAGCCGTGATGGCTGACCATAATATGCAGCAGGTTATCCAATACAGGGCCATTGACAGGCTTGCCTTCGGCGGCCAATTTATCCGCGGCCTGCGCAACCATCTGGGTACCAAGGATGATATGACCCAGCAATTGGCCTGTATCAGTATAGGAGATTGCAGCCTTATACGACAATTCTTTGGTTTTGGCGATATCATGCAGGAAAATGGCCGCACGGACCAGATCTTTCTGAATTTTGGGATAGAGAGGGTAAATGGCCTCGCCCACTTCCAGCATATTGAGTGTGTGTTCCAGCAGGCCGCCAAGGAAATTATGATGCATCTGCATAGCCGCGGGGGCATTGCAGAACAGGATCATCAGGTCTTTATCATATAAAAAGGCCTCAACAATGGCCTTGATTTGCGGATGGGTAATCTTGCCGAGGATTTCCTTGAGGCGATTGTACATGGTCGGCACATCTTTTTCTGTCCGGGCCATGTAATCAGCCAGGTTGACCTTGTCCTGCCCGACGACCAGGATATCATTGACCACAATCTGGAGGGCATTTTGATACAATTCGCTTTTGCCGCGAATCTGGACAAAGCCCTCCGAGGGAATCTGCTGATACAGGGATTCGGTTGCCTGCCACATCCGGCAGTTGACCTTGCCGGTCTTGTCGGACAGGTACATCGCGATGTATAAATCGCCCTTGGTCGTGGGACGGAGTACCGGCTGGGTGACCAGGTAAATATCATTGATGTTTATGCCGGGTTTTATATCCTTAATAAATAAGTGCGCCATGAATTCTCCATAAAAATTATCATTTCGACGCGGATTATAGCTCAAAAACCAACCGGCGAAAAGCTCAAAACGCAATTCCTTTGATGATAAGGAATTAAGAAATGTAGACATATATTTCTTAAATTAAATATTAATAATATCAATATATTAATAAATAATATTGATATACACATTGACTTTATTGAATTTTTGCGATATATTATAACGATAGCTGTTTAAGTGTTTTATTTTATGTGTATGAATAAATCAGGATTGGAGCGCTGGCGATGAGTCGATTGCCTATTCAATGTCCGGCCTGTCGGGAACAATTGAATGTCAACAAGCTGACCTGCGGGAAATGCCAGACACAGGTCGAGGGTCTCTATGAACTGCCCCTGCTGCTGCGGCTGGAGCCGGATGAACAAAGATTCGTATTGGATTTTCTTAAATGCAGCGGCTCATTGAAGGAAATGGCCGCCCTAATGAAGCTCAGCTACCCCACCGTCCGCAACCGCCTCGACGACATCATCGGGAAAATCAAACAGCTCGAACAGGTCATGATGCCGGAAACAAAGGAGCAGAACTCATGAACACTGAAGCCTTGCCTGGAAGAACAAATCGTTTGAGCGTGTGGATGTTTAATCCATTTACCTACATCGCCGGCTGGCAGGCTTTGATGCCTGGCGTTATCCTGATTATCGGTACCGCCCTGCTGGGATCGGTCGGCAATGTCCATTTTGACGGCGTACTGGATATGCACATGGGGGCCGAGGCGCCGCTGTGGTTGTTTATTGCCGAAGGATTTATCAATTGGCTGAGCCTGGCTATTATTTTATGCATTGCCGGCCTGATAGTGCGTGGAACGGCGTTTCGGATAGTGGATGTTTTCGGGACGCAGGCGCTGGCACGCTGGCCCATGCTGCCGGCTGCGGCGGCGGGAATCCTGCCGGCCAATCAGCGGGTCACGGAAGAATTGATGAAAATCGTGCAAAATCCCAATCAGCCCCCGGTTCTGGCCCTGGAACCGCTGGATGTAATCGTCTTTGGCCTGGCGATGATTATCATTCTGGTGACCATCGTCTGGATGATCGTTTTAATGTACCGGGGCTATGCAGTGTCCTGTAATCTCAAAGGAGCCAAAGCCATTGTTTCATTTATCATCTGCCTGCTGATTGCTGAGGCGACATCCAAACTTGGGTTGTATGCAATCATTAAATTGTTCCCATTGAATTAATTCTGTTCAAAGAGGTCAGCCATGATACGTTTAATATGTTCTGTTTTTATCTTTAGTCTGTTCACGATGATGACATACGCCCAGCCAACGATGCTGCAGACAAGTGCGGAACAATTTATCGACCACCTGTCAACGGGAGATTATGCGGCAGCGGCTAAGATGTTTGACCCGAAAATGGCTCAGGCAATGCCTGTGCCTGTGCTTAAACAAACGTGGGAGGTCTTGATATCCCAATGCGGGGCATTTCAAAAACGTCTGGGCTTTCGGACGGAAAAATATCAGCAGTATGATATTGCGTATGTGACATGTCAGTTTGAAAAAATGGCACTGGACGCTAAAATCGTATTTGATCCGGCGGGCAGGATCAGCGGCTTATTTTTTGTACCGGCCCAACCTGCCGGCAGTCCAAAGCAGACGGCCGACGCCGGCTTGCTGCCGAATTATATAAAGCCCGATGCGTTTACGGAAAAAGAAATAACCATCGGTAAAGACCCCTGGGTTTTACCCGGCACCCTGACCATTCCAAAGGGCAATGGGCCGTTTGCCGCGATTGTACTGGTACACGGTTCCGGTCCGAACGACCGGGATGAGACCCTCGGGCCCAACAAGCCATTTAAAGACCTGGCCCAGGGGATGGCCTCCAAAGGCGTTGCTGTACTTCGTTATGAGAAAAGAACGCTGTATTATCAAGCCCGATTTGTCAACGATTGCAATGATTTGACCGTCCGTCAGGAAACCGTTGACGACGCAATCGCCGCGGTTGAATTTTTAGCCGAAGCTCCCGGAATAGACAAGGGACGAATTATTGTCCTTGGCCACAGCCTGGGCGGCATGCTGATTCCGCGAATCGCAGCGGAAAATAAAGCGATTGCAGGCTTTGTGATTATGGCCGGCACTACACGCCCAATGGAAGATTCCATCCTGGAACAAATAAAGTATATTGCGATGCTGGACGGCAAAATCAACCCGGAAGAAAGAAAATCGCTGGCCGAAATACAAAGACAGGTCCAGATGGTAAAAAGTCCGTCATTGAAAAAAGAGACACCGCATGACCAATTGCCGTTTAATTCCCCCGCCGGGTACTGGCTTGACCTGCGGGGATATCAACCGGCGGCCCAGGCCAGAACAATCACACAGCCATTGCTCATTCTGCAGGGCCAGCGGGACTATCAGGTGACACTGGCTGATTTTGAAGGATGGAAAAAAGAACTGGGCGACCAACCAAATGTGGAACTTAAGCTGTATCCGGACTTGAACCACTTATTTATCACCGGAAAAGAAAAATGCCGACCCGATGAATACCTTATCCCCGGCCATGTCGCCGAAGAGGTCATTAACGACATTGTCGCATGGGTTCATAAAGTAAAATAAAACCATTTTTTATAGGTATATCCATGTCAACAATTTATGAACATACACAAAAAGGCAATCCCTTGTTTTATTGGGGTATTCCAGTGATTACCCTGAGTGCATTTATCTTCGCAGCAGCAGTCATCAAGGCAACTGCCGGGGAAAAGCCCATCTGGACATGGAGCGCTCTGGGGAGCCTGGCCCCGGGATTTCTGATTGCCATGCCAACGACAATCTGGGCAGGATTGCTCATGAGCCGACTGACAGTCACAATAGATAAGGAATGGATTCGAGTACGGTTTGGTTTTGGAACATGGCGGAAAAAATTCCCCCTCGACCAGATTCAGTCCGCTGCAGCCGTTCGTAATGCCTGGCTGATGGGCTGGGGGATTCACTGGGTCGGCAACGGCTGGCTGTACAATATTGCGGGCTTTGATTCGGTGGAGTTGACCTTCAAAAACGGCAAAAAAGCCCGCATCGGCACGGACGAGCCAGAAAAACTGGCTGCAACCATTCAAAATGTCATAAATTCAGACGAAAAATTTTTAAGCCATGTCCAATAATGTCGCATTTTAACAACTTCCCATCAATGTATTTGAAGTAGTTTTGACTAAAACTTAAAATCTGCTTAATATTTAATTCGTATTTTGTTATAATCCAGCTTACTCAGTTGGGGATAACCATGAATACGAAACCAAATAAACAATTAGTTCTGATTGCCGTTCTTCACGACGGCCGGGGTCCGCCGGACAGCTAAAAAAGATCGTATTTGCCCGCTATTAAAATCCTCACATCCTCTTTTTTCAAATCAGCCATACCATCATCTCTTTTTTATAGTTATATATCTGATTATACAGACCATTATTATCCTTTATCTGGATAATTCCGTGGTTTCTGGATTTTCATCTTGAAAAAAGCCCTCCGATTGACTACAATTCGACGTTTCTGTCGGGTAATCCCTGCGCAGATGCCGCCTCTGGAGGCGGAAGTTGAGACTTAAAACAAGGTTATGTAATTCGAAATGTTTGACGCTTTAACACAAAAATTCAGTTCGGTGTTCCGGTCGCTGTCGGGACGCGGACGCATTACGGAGTCCAATGTCGCCGATGCGATGCGCGAAGTCCGCAAGGCGCTGCTGGAAGCCGACGTCAACTATCACATCGTCAAGCAATTCTGCAAAGATGTACAGGAAGCCGCCCTCGGCGCCGAGGTGATCAAGAGTCTTCGCCCTGATCAGGTGATGATCAAAATCGTCTTTGACGAGTTGGTCAAACTGATGGGGCCGGTGGACACCCGCATTTATTTTGTCACGCCGGGGCCAACGGTCATTCTGATGGCCGGTCTTCAGGGCTGCGGCAAAACCACCACCACCGGCAAGCTGGCCAAGTATCTGACGGCCAAAGGCAAAAAGCCCATGCTGGTCGCCGATGACCTGCAGCGTCCGGCCGCTATTGACCAGCTTTGCACGCTCGGCGAGCAACTCGGCGTGGAAGTCTATACCGAACGTGATACCAAAGATGCCGTCCGCGTAGCCAAAAACGGCATTCAACATGCCAAAACCAAAGGCTGCGATGTCGTCATCCTCGATACCGCGGGCCGGCTGCATATTGACCCGGAGATGATGGGGCAGATCAAAGATGTCGCCGCGGCGGTTAATCCGCACCAGATTTACCTGGTATGCGATGCGATGACCGGTCAGGACGCTGTTAATTCCGCCAAGGCCTTTAACGAAGCCCTTGAGCTGGATGGCGTCATTCTGACCAAGCTTGACGGCGACGCCCGCGGCGGTGCGGCACTGTCGGTCAAGGCTGTCACCGGCAAGCCGATCAAGTT
>DLFY01000298.1:2891-35262 GCA_002482415.1 Phycisphaerales bacterium UBA7708 | reverse complement strand
TTCCACCCCGACCGCATGGCCAGCCGGATTCTCGGCATGGGCGATGTCGTTTCGCTGGTGGAAAAAGCCCAGGAGCAGTTCGACGCCGCCGAAGCCCAGAAGATGCAGACCAAGATGGCCAAAGGCACCTTCGGCTTTGATGATTTTCTCAAACAGATGCAGGCCGTCCGCAAGATGGGCGGAATGTCCAGCCTGATGAAGCTCATGCCCGGCATGGGCGGTCTGGGTCAGATGGATATCGACGACGGCGAAATCAATAAAATCGAGGGCATTGTCCACTCNNCACGACAGGACCCGGACATTATCGACTCATCCCGTCGGCGGCGTATCGCCCGCGGGTGCGGCCGTGATGTTCAGGAAGTTGCCGGCCTGATTAAGACGTTTAAGCGCAGCCGCGATATGATGAAGGCCTTGTCCGGCGGCGGCATGGGTGCCTTGAAAAGCCTCATGTCCGGCAAAGTGGATATTTTCAGCGCCATGTCCGGCGGGGTTAAGATCAAAGGCCCCCAGCCGAGACATCGCTCGCCAAGAAAACGACGATAAGACGGGCGGGTTATGCCGCTGACGATTGAACAATACCTGGCTCGCGTCGGTCGCTTTGTGGATGAGCCGTTCGCAAAGCAGTTGCGAAAGCAGTTTCAGGACAGCCGAGGGACCAGCGAACTGGCGGTTTTACAGGCCCCCAGTCGGGATGAATATGAACAGTTGTGTCGATTGGTGGCGGTGATGACGCCGCAGGAAAAGGCCGACGCCGACTGCCTGAGCGACCCGCAAATTCAGAAGCTGGCCGCAGATGCCAGGGCGGATGCAGCGCTGGCGGCGATATTTTTTAACGGCTTTGTATTAGAGTTAAGGAAAAAGTAAAAAGGAAAATGGCAAAATGAGTCGATTTTGTCATTCCCGCGGAAGCGGGAATCCAGTCTGACAAGATTGGGTTGGTGTTGTTGAAACAAGACAGCCTTTTACCTTTTTAGTTTTGATGTTGTAACGTGCTTGTGCCTGACACAGTGTCGGACGCAATGATTAACTATATGAGTAAGAAAGGTAACACACATGGCAGTAAAACTCAGAATGACCCGTATGGGTCGCCGTCATCGGCCCTTCTTCCGCATCAATGCGGTTGAAAGCCGGACGCCCAGAGACGGACGAATCCTCGAAAAGCTGGGCCACTATGATCCCATCGAGAAGGACAGCTCCAAGCAGCTGGTTCTGGATCTCGAGCGGGTCAAATTCTGGCTCGAACAGGGTGCCGTCCCCTCCGAAACCGTCGCCGAAATCATCGTCAAGCAGGGTGTCAAGTGCTCCTGGTACGAAGAACTGCAGGCTCGCCGCAAGAAAGCCCGTGAGATCGCCCGCAAGGCCAAACAGCCTTATACCAAGGCCGAAAAAGTCGCCGCCGGCTACTTCAAGGTCGAGAAGAAAGAAGGCGAATAAGGTACTTTAACGAATGCGTATCGATGTCCTGACGCTGTTTCCCGAGATGTTCGAATCGCCCCTGAGCTTCTCGATACTCAAACGGGCTCAGCAGCAGAATATCGTTCAGATTGCTCTTTCAAATATCAGAGATTTTGCTCTCGACAGCTACCACAAGGTGGACGACAGCCCCTACGGCGGCGGGCCGGGTATGGTAATGATGTGCCAGCCGGTCTTCGACTGCCTCGATCATGTTCGCAGCATGGACCCGGAACCGGGAAAAGTGCTGCTGATGTGTCCGCAGGGAAAACCCTTCGACCAGCAGATGGCGACGGAATTGGCCGCACAAAAACGGCTTATTCTTATCGCCGGCCGCTACGAAGGATTCGACGAGCGAATTCGCACCGGCCTCGATGCCGAAGCGATTTCCATCGGCGATTATGTCCTCAGCGGAGGTGAATTATCGGCTATGGTGGTTATTGACGCCGTCGTTCGGCTTCTGCCGGGCGCCCTGGGCGACAATCAGTCCGCCCACGACGAATCCTTCACTGACGGGCTGCTCGAGTATCCTCATTATACCCGGCCGGAAAACTTCCGCGGAATGATCGTTCCGCCTATCCTGCTGGGGGGGAACCACGCTAAAATCGCCGAATGGCGATTGCAGCAGCGGATCGAACGGACGCAGAAACAGCGGCCGGATCTGTGGGCAAAATATCTGCAGCAGAGCAACCCAACTAAAACCAATACTAACGAATAAAGATACAGGAGTATATCCGTGAAAGACAAATTGATACAGGCTGTTGAAGCCAAAAGCCTTAAGGCGGAAAAGCCGTATTTTGAAATCGGCGACACCGTCGAAGTCCACTGCAAGATTCAGGAAGGCGACAAGACCCGCGTCCAGATTTTCAGCGGTACCGTCATCGCCCGCAAAGGCAGCAAGATGAATGAAATGTTTACCGTCCGCCGCATGGTCGGTGAACAGGGTGTCGAGCGTATCTTCCCGATTAACTCGCCCAATATCGAAAAAGTCGTCCCGGTCCGCAGCGGTAAGGCCCGTCGTGCAAAGCTCTATTACCTCCGCAAGCGTACCGGCAAGGGCGTCAAACTGTCCCAGCGGCACAGCGAACACACCTCCGGCAAATAAACGGAGGATGCCGTGTGGCTGTGGCCATTCGCAAGGGCGCGTCTGCTGCGGAATCCGGCGAAACTGGGCCGATGGGGTGAAACCCGGGCCCGCCGGTTTCTGGGCAAACTGGGCTATAAGACTCTGGCCCGTAACTGGCGTGCCGGAAAAGGCGAACTGGACCTGGTGATGGCTGATGGCCGGGCGATTGTCTTTGTCGAAGTCAAAAGCCGACGCGATGAAGATTTTACTCCTGCTGTTCGAGCCGTCACGACACATAAAAAGAAAATGCTGTATCGAACCGCAAAGTGCTTTCTGAGACAATACCATCTCTTGGACAGGCCTTTGCGGTTCGATGTTGTTACGGTCATCCTGGGCAGGACCGGAAGCCCCGAAATCCGACATTACCGTAATGCCTTTGTGCCATAACGGCCTGTACTATCATGCATTACCCGATTAAAGCTGCCGAAGACAATTCCTTAATTTTGATATTTAATGTTTGATTTTTGATTTGATTATGAACCTGATTGATACCCATGCCCATTTGACTTACCCCGAACTGGAAAACCAGATCGATGATGTCCTGTCTCGCAGCCGCAGTGCCGGCGTCGCCGGCTGGATATCCATCGGCACCGACCGCACGCACAACCAGCGGGCCGTTCAACTGGCCCAGCGATTTGACAGCATGTTTGCCGCCGTCGGCTTTCATCCCCATCACGCCAACGACGTGACTGACGACGACATTGCCTTTCTGCAACAGGCTGCACAGGCCGAAAAAGTCGTCGCCGTCGGTGAAACAGGGCTTGATTATCACTATGACAACGTCGTTCCCGCTAATCAGGAACGTGTCTTTCGGGCGCATCTGGAAATCGCGGCACGTTATCATAAACCCGTGATTATCCATACCCGGCAAGCCTTTGACGACTCAATGGCAATCCTGGCTGAATATCGCGACAAAATTACCAATATCGTGATCCACTGTTACGGCGGCGATATCTCACAGACTAAATTTGTGCTCGACCGTGGTTATTACATCTCGTTTACCGGCACGGTGACGTTCAAGAAGTCCGACGCCCTCCGTGAAGTCGCTAAAACCATCCCGCTGGACCGCCTGATGCTCGAATCCGACTGCCCGTATATCTCCCCCGAACCCGTCCGGCGGATTCAACCCAACGAACCCGCCCTCATTGTCCACACCGCCAAATGCCTGGCCGGACTATTTAATCTCGACCTTGGTGCTTTCGCAGACCACCTGGCCGCCAACAGCAAACGCTTTTTCGCACTGCCGTAGTAGTGGTCAATCGATGAATTGCCTTTTATACGATTTGTTCGCCCCATTTCCCCTTCCATAACAATAATTTGGCAAGAAGTTTTCCTCGCATCAACAGATACCAGGCAATCCATATCATCAAGCCAAATGAAGCAAGACGCACCCCAAAAGACAGTGCCAACATGGAAACCGTTTTGACACCAAAAATCTTTTGAAATAAATCAACAAAGTTCGTAAAGCCTGTTGCCAGCATGACGGATAAGATCCCAGTGAATTGAAAAAATGAATTAACCACAGATAACAGGATTATTCCTGCCTGCGATAATCCTAAACAACGAACAAACAGTAATGCAGTGCGTTCGGTTGTTCCCATTTCACCATATTGTTGGAATTGAGCAATTAGAAATAAAATGACACATCTGCCTCGCCTGAGCAGATAAAATAAAACCAAAGCCATTACCAGTAAGATGACAAGGTTTGATACAATCTCGTGAATATACATTACTTTCGGACTATATGCAGGGTCCCAAGTGTAAAGATAGCTAATCATCGTCAATGTTTTTAGTCCAATTCCAGGCAACCATATAATGCCCAGCAGAAGCCCCGCCGCCCGTACGAAACACACGACTTTATCATTTTTGTTTTCCGCCTGAATTATACCACCGTCCTGCATAATCTCCGTCTCCCTGTACAAGTCATAGTTCATTCATTGAATACAATACTCGTTACTATATACGCTGGATGGTTACTCCATCTGGTGCATCAACCGTGGACTTAACGGTTCCGTCTTTCTGTTTGTCGTGGCGGATTTTGATGACGCCCATCGGGGTCGGGAAAGTCCCTTCGGCCCACTCGATGTCGCCCAGGTGCGGCTCAATCGCTACCGTCTTACAACCCGGCTCGACAACACGAACCCCAAGCACATGTTCAGTCATCCAGGCCGTCGGGCCGGATGCCCAGCCGTGACAGAGGCTGTGACGGAAACCTTTATAACACCATGCACCAAAGTCGCCGTGAATATCTTTTTTGCCTTCGACGGGCAGTTGGTCGATTCGAAAGGCATTCTGCGTCCAATCGAGGTCAAAATCTTCCCAGAAGGTCGTCGCCCCCATATCCAGCATACCGCCCCAGTACTGGCGAATCACATCGAGGCAGCCCTGATAATCGCCTGCTTTGGCACGGGCCTGAAGCATGTAATAGCCATAGAATGTGGACATTCGCTTTGCCCCATCGACGGCCAGAATGGACTCGTTGGCTTTGGCCGCATCCATCAGGCCGGCCAGCGCCATCAGCGCCCCCGCCTGTTTGCTGCCGTTGGGGTCGGGAACGTGTTTTCGCAGTTTGGCAACCGCTGTCAGACAGGTCTGGCGGGTCTGCGGTTCGTCCAGCGTCTTGCAGAGGTCAGCCCCCGCCTCCAGCGTCATAATCAGCAGGGAATGCAGACCCGCATGAATGGCAGGCTTATTCAGGTTGGACGGCCAGTCCAGAAACCGCCCTTCCGGCAGGGTTTCTTCATTATTGGTGCCGACATACTGCGATAACTGGTTCAGCAGTTTCACCAGATAGGGTTTTTGCTGTTTAAGGTATTCGATATCGCCGGTGAACTGATACCAGCTCCGGTGAATCAGTATCCACCACATCGAATATGAGCTGATTCCGTTCATCCATCCGGGCAGCGGGGTCTCATCCCGCACGAGGTCCAGGCTGGCCGGCACCATGGAAATTGCCCCGAACACCGAGCCGATGGTCATGGTCTCCGGGTGCATATCGCCAATCCAGACCAGCCGGTCGCGTTTGATGCCGTCCCAGACATAGTTCTGAATATTCAGATGAACCGTATAAGCCCCCGTCATCCAGATTTGGTTGAGCCGTGGGTCGCTGCATCGGAAAGAGCCTTTGTATGCGAGGTCCTGATAGACAAAGATCGCCCGTACGGCAAATAATTCGACGGTGCTGTCCGGGTCCATCAGGTCAATGCGCACAAAACGAAAGCCGGTGTTGCCGATTTCGTGCGTTCCCAGGAACGGTACCAGGCAGGTCTGGTCGCGGATGGCATGGTCGTTGGTGGCGTTTTTATCGCCGCCCAGTTCGCTCATCGCCTCGCTGACTGACTCGCCAAACCGCACACGAAGCCGCGCCGTGTTTTTGGAGGAAATCTGGATACCACCCTGCATTTCAAATCCGAAATCCAGCAGGATAGCACCGGTCCTGCCCTTGGTGGTCAGGGTACAGGTCTTGCCGCTGCCCAGCGGGGTCTGGCCCGACCACGGCTGAGTCAGCATGTCGGCATTCTGCACGCCGTCCGACTGCCACAGAACTTTCGCCGGGGTGATATATCGCCGCACCCGCGGATCCTCAACGGAACGCCGGGCAATCTCCTTGCCATCTAAAGGAACAGGCAGCGATGCCGCCGCGCATAGTACCCCACAGGCCAGCAAAAGCATTCCGAGGGTCAAAATACCACACACACATCGATTCACACATCTCATGGCAAGTCCTTTCTATGATTATCCGCATTTTATGACTTTGGGTCTCCGCCCTTCCGCGGTCTCTACTTATATATAAAGATTTTCGGCATTTTTCTACCTCAAAAAAATATTTCCGTTTGAACCTCTGCCTCGTATGATACGACTATATATCCGGCGACAGGAGTATGACGGTTGAGGCTGAATAAACAACTAATCCAGGATGAGCTGCTGATTGTGCGGTGCCGGCAGGGAGACAGGCAGGCCCTCGAGGACCTGGTACGGCTCTATGAAAAACGGCTGCTGTATTACATCCGCAGACTGGTCGACAACGAACAGGATGCATGGAATATCCTGCAGGATACCTGGCTGAAAGTGCTGCGAGCCATCGACCGCCTCAAAGAGCCTAAACTTCTGACCGTGTGGCTGTATCATATCGCCCGCAATACCATCATGGATTACCGTCGCGGCAAATATGCCGACATCCTGCGGTTTCAGCAGGATGACCTTCTGCCGGATATCCCCGACGATACCGCATCGATGTCGCTTGAAAATGCGCAGCTTGTTCATCTTGCCCTTGGACAATTGTCGCCGCCGCATCGCGAAGTACTGACACTGCATTTTCTGGAAGAGCTGCCGCTGGAGGCGATTGCGGCGATTATTAACACCTCCGTCGGCACAGTCAAATCCAGATTGTTTTACGCCAGACAAAACATCAAAAAACAGATTGAAAAAGAGATGCACAATGAAAAATGAAAAACACACATTACGAAATCACCTGCTGGAACAGGACGACGTCAATAATCATGCACACGATCAGTATGAAAGGAGCCTGCGCAGGATGATTCACAGAAAAATGCACTGGATAGGGCGGCTGCTCTGCGGCCTGGCAGCGCTGGGCGGAATCGCATTTGCTGTCTCCCTTATTTTTGAATTATGCGAGTCAATGCATCACGATGTGGAAGTCTTCATCAAAGTCGGCATGGGCAGCCTGCTGCTGTGCGTTGTCTTTTATACCATCCTGATTGGGGTTTCCGCCATCCGCGGCACTGTTCGATTCGGCAGCGTCATGCCGGTCGTACTGGGGGGCGTGATTCTGTCGGGCTTTTTTATCTGCCTGTGGACGTTTTTGATTTTTGTTCTTCCCAAATTATATGAGCTGTCCCAAAGTCAAATCAATGCTCCTATGGGGCCGGACTTCTGGATTATCGGGATGGTCTGTACGTTTCTTTTTATCGGATTTTTCGGGGTGCTGACCGCCGGCATGACCTTTATGATTCATCTTCAATATAAGCATTACAGCCAGATTCAGCGGAAGCTGCTGGAAATCGAATTAACCATTGCGGACATGTCCGAAAAACTGCCGCCGGACGATGATGAATCCGCCGAAGTCCCCCGCTGATAAGATTAGATTTTAAATTCAATAATATATTCCTCTGTTTCATTACAGCTAAACATGATTTCCTCATAATCAACCGTCATTGCTGCGAAGCAATTACACTTGTTGCCGGAAATAAATGGGAATAATCAATTTCCTGCAGGAATACAGAATCTTTTTTGTCGCCAACCAATACAATCAGGTAGAGCTTATCATCCGCATAAATCATGTGGAAATCATGCAGATATCCTGCTTTATTTAAGGCTGGTATTTCAATCTTGTCCAGCACTTCCAGCTTTCTGTCAAAAAATGTAACACATTGGCCCTTGGCATCCCCCTGCCATGTCACTGCTGCCCATGCATCAAGCTTTTCTACATAGGCAATCCCACGACAAAATTTACCATTTTTCGTAAGCCGACAATGATTGACAGTAGTCTCGGAAAAAGCAAATAATTCCTCGTTCTTTTCACTTATGGCATCTTTTCCTTCTGAAAGCCTCACAGCAGAGGCACATGCAGGATTTACATATAATGAACTCAGATACCCCCCATGATATGTAAATTTCCACTCCAATAACCCGTTTAGCGGCACCGTTGCCATGCGAAGCTGATCATTTAGCCCCTTATCAACAAGGTCCTGTGACAATGATAGCCTAGGCGTATTAATAATCCATAGATAAAAACTGTCTTTATCCATGCCGAAAGCATATTCCCTGCCAACATAATGTTCATCATCAAGCGGATACTCCTGGATATAATTGAGTGCATTCCCATCATATTCATAATATTGAAGGTGATGGAGGGAGGAGCTGTAATCACAAGTTATCGTAAACAGCAGCTTTCTGCCTTCTTTTTCGAAATACCACCAATTATCAATTTTTCTCTTCTGCCCTTTGGTCGATAACAAAAGTGTGCTGTCAAAGCCGGATTGAGATACAGTGCCGATATACAGGCGATCATCAATCCATGAACCTGTTTTATCAAACAGATTGAAGACATGCGACTCTCTATTACTCATCCATATCCAGGTCTGTGGAAAAGCCGAATCCCGGCTGATTATCCTGCCACACTGCTGCGGAAGGAAAGGAAGCCGTATTGGATTGAGTTCACTTACCCGGAGTATTTTTCCGGTCTCATCACATAATACACTGCGATACAGCCATGAACTCCCGCCCATTCGAGGGTAATCCATTTCAGGAATCACAAGAAGAAATTTGCCATCACCACAATACGTGATATCACTGATTACTCGTGATGATTGAGGCGGTAATATTGTATTGGTCACATTATCGATGGGGAGAACCGAGGCTCCGCCTTTTCTATACAGATAAACAAGCTCTTGATCGCCGAAATAACTGCTTCCTGACAACACTTCAGTCTGTTCCAACAACAGCCTTTGGTTTCTTGTTAAATAACCCGTATTTGCTTTTACTTTAACCGGCTCATTGCCATATTTTAGATGAACAGCATTAAGAAACAGCCTTTCCTCCTCAGAGAGATTTTCTGCGTCGACGTGTGAATACGCGGTCCATTTATCAACCATTGCTGACACATTTTTCAAATACAATCTCTCTTCATATGAAAAGTTTGAATTTTCAGGAAGCCCCCATCGACCAGACTGCTGATTCATCATATCAAAGGAAGATTCCATTAATATTTTTTTGGCATTGGGTTCCGGGCAAGAGAGCAGATTTCGCATGACATAAGTGTGATATCTTTTAGCAAAGGCTTTTTCAGCAGGAGACATTTGTGCGTTCTGATCAATTCGACGAAAAAGAGTGTGGCGGTCGGAATTAAGATGAACTGTCTGGCATCCCATCTGAATCAATAATATCGGCATTACAATCAGCTCTGCCAAAACCCGTGACATAAACCGCATAACACCTCCTATTCAAACAAGTTAAGATTGCTTTTCCCCTGCAAATCAAAACGCCAAGATTTTATTTAACTGATTGTCTTCGAATTCAGGATTTCTTTTTCAATTCATTTAATATTCTGCCGACGACCTGCTCATGGGTCAGGCCTTCGGTGTAGATGGTGATATCGGCGTACTGTTCATAAAGCTGCCAGCGTTTGATGAACAGGCTTTCCAGCGTCTCGCCCGGCTCGATAACCACACCCCGGCCAACGACATCGGTCAGCCGTTGTTTCAGCCCTTCCAGCGGCAGCTCCAGATACACCGCAATGCCGTTTTCCTTCAGATGCCGCATGGCCGAATCATAATAAACAACACTGCCGCCGGTGGCAATAACAGCATTCCGGATATCGACACCCTCGGCATACCGGCGCTCAATATCACAAAAGCCCGCCAGCCCATGCCGCCCGATCAGGTCTGACAGCGTCGCCTTCTCGCCGGACTGAATCAGCAAATCCGTATCGACAAACTCCCGCCCCATGGCCTTGGCCAGCAGAACACCCACCGTGCTCTTGCCCGCGCCGGGCATCCCGATTAGAACAATATTTTTCACAAGCTCTTTTTCCACTCTAAAATCTCCTGCGGGGTTGACAAACTCCCGGCCGGAAGACGGGACAGAAGCTGCTCCGAAAACGGGGCCTGCGCAATCAACTGCGGCTCATGCGAATCGGAACCAAAAATCAGCTTGAGCCCGGCATCCAGCGCGATTTCATAAATCTCATGCCAGCGGGCCTTGAATTCCGCCGACAGTCGCTGGCCGGTCAGTTCGTTGATTTCCCATGCGACACGAGTCTTTGCCGATTGCCGGGCCGCCTTCTTAAACACCTCCATCGCCGCGGCCCAATTGACCTTCGGCCCAATCGCCGCCGCCAGCAGCCGCCCCGGATGGGCCAGCGTATGGACGCAAGGATTGGACACCACACCAATCAGCGTCGTCTCCCAGACCCGCATAAAAGTCGCCGCATCAAGACTGCAATGTTCCGGCTTCCATGGATAATTGCCCACTGTCGGCACATAATGAAAGCCCGCGATGATATAATCGATACCGTCAATCAGCTCCGACGCCAGCCGCCCATCGGTGAAATCGGAATCCACATCGACTTCGGCACCAATCGTCACCGGCACGGAGCAGGACACCTTAGAAAAATCATCCCGGATTTTATCGATATGCCCCGCCGACTCATCATGATAAATATGGTCGGTGATGGCAATGCAGTCCAATTGCAATTCATCCGCCCGGCGGCAGATCGCCTCGACCGTCATCCCGGGCGCGTGGCCGCAATATTCGGTATGAATGTGAAAATCATATCGCATCATGCTGTTTTTTCCGTTTTATCTGAATCCACAAATACCCCGCCAGAGTCGCCGCCGCCAGATATCCCAGCGGCGCCGCCAGCAGAATCACTTTCAATCCATATCGTTCGGCCACTGGTGCCAGCAGCCGCGGCACAAAGCTGGTAATCAGCCACGTCCCGCCGATGATAAATCCCATCCGCTGACCAAGATTCGCCCCGCCGGCCTGACGGGCCATACTGACCATCAGCGGATACGCACCATAACACAACAGCCCCAGCAAGGCAATCAGCCACGAGGCCCAGCGATGCGTCACCGCCTCGGCATATAAAAAGCCAAACGGAATACCGCCCAGCAGCATCCACAGACACGTGACCAGTTCCCCTTTGCGAGCAGCCAGCCGCGAGACGACAATCCCGCCGATACCGCCGGCCAGGCTGAACAGCATCACCGAATAGCCGCCGAAGTTCAACTCAAATCCAAATTTCGCCAGCGCCTGCGGCACAGCCCAGACCACCACCGACGACGAACAGCCTCCCAGCACCGCCATCACAAACACCGGCCAGAACGACACCTGCGCAGCCGGGGCATCTTTTCGAGCGGCATGGTCCCCCTCGCAGGCCAGCCGGACCCGCAAGGCCCACAGAATAACCATAGTCAGGATCGACATGATGCAAAACAGCCACAGCATCTCAAAACCCCATCGCTGCACCATCGCCGTTGCCGCCCAGCCGCCAAAGGCAAAGCCCGCCACCCCGCCGGCCATAAAAATCGACGTGCTGACCGCCGAAGAAATCCCATCCAGCGTATGTACCGCCCGCATGAACTCCGGATGGCTCATCCCGACACCCGCCCCGCAGACAAACAGAATCGCCACCGCCGGCCAGAACGACGAAGCCTGCCGGGGCAGCATAATAAACGCCCCCAGACATAGCGAGCAAGCCAATCCAATATAGAGGAATAGCGGGCGGGTCTTTTCGGGGCGTAAATGACCGATAACCACCTGAATTCCATTGGCCGCCAGCAGAAAATACATCAGCAGTGATGCCCCGGACGATAAATTAAAAGCAAAATCGCTCTGCACCTTGGGCAGGATGGTGTGCATCGTGCCGGGGAAACAGTCCACGACAAAATGCCCCGCCGTTAATGCCGCTAACAAGGTCCATTGTCTCGATTTTATACCGCTTGCTTCAATGCTCATATCATCTTTCTTCATCTAAAAGAGAGCATTTTAATCCATAACTCTACATTACGCAACAGCATTCATCCGGCCCAGCCCCCGGCGGCAGGCGCATAAAAAAAGCGGCCCCCACATACCGGGACCGCCGTAAAATCCGCCATTCTATGGCTATTTCTTCAGAATACGGCAATCAAAGATGCCGCCGGCGAAGTTGCCGGGATGGGCGGCAAATTTAATCCGGATTTTATCCTTGCCTTTGACCATCTCGGCCGGGATGTCATACTGGACATCCATAAACTGACCGGGTTTGTTGTTATTGAGCTTCTGAGTGGTCAGTTTGACATCATCCATCAGAATATCAAATGTCCGTCCGCTGTCGCCACCCCAGTATGTCACACTGAGCACCAACGGAGTATCCTGCACGACTTTCATATCAAATGCAAACCATCCGCCGTCTGTGGCATGACGCCATTTCCGGCCGAGATGCTCGCCAATGCCGGTCTTGTCACCATCCAGATTATGGTCACGTTCCGGCTGCATCTGGCCAATCAGCAGCACATCCACAGTGCGGGCTTCCAGTTCTTTCTGGAGGCGCAGTTGTTCCTGATACTCTTTCTGCTTGGCTTCCCACTGCTGTGGCGTGAAGATATCCATATAGACGGTATAAAGCTGGTCGGCCACTTCAAAATGCGGAACCAGTCGAATATCGGCCGCATTCCATCCATCGGCACCCAGAACGCGAGCAATCCCTTTGGCCTCAAATTCCATCTTCCTGCCGGCCACAGGCTCGCAGGCTTTCAGCAGATCTTCATACGTACCCAGCAGGGCCGGAGTGGGCTGATTGCCGTTCAGATCCGCACACAACAGAGTCGGTCCGTACAGAAATGCGATGCGATTGGGATTATCCGGCATGCTCTGAATATGCAGCTTCATCGGCAGCCGCAGTTCGATGACATCGCCGTCGGCATAGTCCCGCTCAACAGCGACGAATCCCGCCGCGTTGACTTGCGCATCGACAGCCTTGCCGTTGACCGTTACAGTCATCCCTTCGGTCCAATAAGGCTTGCGAATCAGCACCGCAGCTTTTGCTGCTTTGTCTCCACTGAAGGTCAGCTTGACCGTATCGCTGTAGGGAAAGCCGGTTTCCTGTTTGACCTTCAGGCCTTTATCCTGCCAGTTCAATTCGGAGGCGATAAACAGATTGACATACAGCGTGTCGCCTTTGTGATAATAAATGCTTTCGCCGTACTTGACATGGTTTTCCATCCCCGTCCCGACACAGCACCAGAATGAATTAAACGGATCGCTGAAATTCTTGCGGGCGGGCATATCCAGAAAACCCTTATACTTGAACATCCCGGTCATAGGGTGCTGGTGTGCCAGAATATGATTATAGAGCGCCCGCTCATAATAATCGCCCAGCGCCGCCGTCGGCTGCCAACTGAACAGGTGCATCGTCAGTTTGAGCATATTATAGGTGTTGCAGGTCTCGGTGGTGTCGTGCATCCGGTCATTAAGTTTGCCGGGCTGGCCGAAATGCTCGTCGGCGCTGTTGCCGCCGTTGACATAGCTGTGATAATGCACTACGCGATCCCAGAAATACTCGGCAATCGTTTTATAATAGTCGCTGCCGGTCAGCTCATACTGCCGGGCGGCACCGATCACTTTGGGCACCTGCGTATTGGCGTGAATCCCTGCAAGGCGGTCTTCTTTGCGGCTCAGCGGGTCCATGATGAATTTATGCGTAAATCGCTCGGCCAGCGTCAGGTACTTTTCATCGCCGGTGATGGAATACAAATCCGCACAGGTTTCCTTCATCCCGCCCTGCTCGCAGGCCAGCATGGTTTGCCACTGGGCCTCGGTCAGCTTGTCGGTAACCGTGTAAGCCCAGTCCGTGAATTTTATCCAGACCTCCAGCGCCTTTGCATTATCACACAGCAGGTACACATCGCGCAGCCCCGCCATTTCCTTGTGAATCGTGTACCAGGGTACCCACAGGCCGTTCAGGTCAAAACCCTGGGAACGCACATCGCCGCGGGCAATCTCCTCAAAGCATTTCTTGCCGCCGGGAATCGCCGCCACGTAGCCGTTGCCGTTTTTATCCTGACACAGGGCCATCTCATCGACGATATAGGCGGCGCGTTCCTTAAAGCGCTCATCATTGCTGGAGGCATACATCAGGGCACAGGCCGACAGGTAGTGACCCAGGCAATGACCTGCCACGCCCTGCGATTCCCATCCGCCATAGACTTCGCCTTTGGGTTCCAGTCCGGCCTCTTTGCGAAACCACGCCAGCAGACGATCCGGCTCCAGTGTCAGCAGATAGATCGCATCACGCTCCATGGCCGCCCTGAAGGGGCCGTCCAGCAGACGAACATCATGTAAATTAAATGCATACGCCTCAATCGGAGTCCTGGGAGCTATTTTTATTTTCGGCTGCGTACTTTCCGCAACCACCGCCCAACTGCAGGCTGACAGCACGGTCAACAGACAAATCAATATATACGTTTTCATAATCGCATCCTCATTCTCTTTGAGATGGATGTTCTCTTAGCGTTTTGCCGGGATTCGCAGAATCGTCACAGACCACGGCCTGACAGGATACACAAACGACTTGCCCGCGCCGTCAAAGGTCGTTTCGACCGGGGCAACACGCATCGGCTCATCCAGCGTATTTTCATCCGTCGGCCCGGTACCGGTCAGCGTAATCACCTTCGCTTTGGTCTTCACCTCATCGACACCTGCAACCGCAATCTCGGCCGGCACAGGCTCAGCGGAGGCGTTGCACAGTTTGACAATCAGATCGCCGCTGGATTCTTCAAAACCCGCATTGGCAAAAAACGTCCGGCTGACGGGATTGCTCGCCTGAATGTCGTGAATGAGCTGGCCGTCCAGATAACACTGCACACGCTTGCCGGACAGGACAATCCTGACATCATACCAGCGTCCCGCCTCGATGCTGCCGGCCTTTTCGGTCAGAATCCGGGCATCGCCGCCTTCAACGGCCTGAATGGCATGCTTGGTATTCATCCAGCCGCCGCAGTTCCATTGCAGCCAGTGCTGGTCGTTATTGCGAAAGACCACCATAAAGCCCTCAGCCCCCGCATTGCGTTTGGCCTTCAGCTCGATGGTATAATCCGCCCAGGTCGTCTCGCCAAGCACTGTCAGGGTATCCTGAGCACGCGCATCCGGCTGACGATAAACACCGTTTTCAACCGACCACTGCCCAATGATGGGTTTCCAGCCGGCGGCTTCTTTTGAAAAATCAGATGCGTACAGCACCTTATCGCCCTGCGTGACACGAATGTCTTTGTATTCGGCATCCGCCAGCCAGGTTCGCAGCCCTATCCGGCCCTGCGGGGCATCTTCTTTGATATCCGAAGCAGCCACTTCTGTCTGGACAATCGTCGAGGGCTTATGGTCGGCAAACATCTTCTGGACATAGTAGGAACTGCGACCCAGCACGCGAGAACTGTCAAACCGAATCAGGTTGACCGGCCATTCGCGGTCGTTGACGTTTTCAAACAGCGGGGCATACGACGCCATCACCACGATATCGCTGTTGCGCTCCATGCCCATCATCCAGGCCGCTTCCGACAGCGCCCCCAGCAGATTGCCCGAACGCACATCGCGATTGACGGCATACTCGCCGACATAAATCTTCGGCCCTTGGCGGTCATAACTGTCATAGCGATCAGCATTGCTGAAAAACCAGCTTGGCGCCACATAAAAATGCTCATCCACAATTTCCATCGGTGCATTGGGAATCGGCTGGTCGGCAATGGTGATGATCTGCGGATATTTTTTCTTAATCGCATCATAAAAAACCGCATAATGTTTGTGATAGACCTCACCGCCGTTTTCATTGCCGATTTCGACGTATTTGATTGTAAACGGTTCCGGATGACCGTTTTTAGCCCGCATCGCACCCCACGGATTCGAAGTCGGGGCCATCGCGTAATCCAGTGCATCGAGTGCATCCTGGACATAGTCATTCAGTTCTGCGGCATCCTTTGCAAATTCGGGATGGCGCCCCTGACAACTCATACCGACATTGACCACATACATCGGCGCCGCGCCCAGGTCTTCGGCCAGTTGCAGAAATTCATGATAGCCAAGGCCGTCGGTTGCCCGATAGCCCCACAGGTCCCAGTGTCCCGGCCGCTCGGCAATATCGCCGATGGTCTTCTTCCACTGAATCCGGTTTTCCAGCGTACAGCCTTCCACCACGCATCCGCCCGGAAACCGCAAAAACGCAGGACGAAGCCCCTGCAGCATCGCCACAAGGTCTTCACGCAGACCGCCGGGCCGCTTCTTGTAGGTATTTTCCGGAAACAGCGACACCATATCCAGCCACATCACACCCGGTTTGGAAAAGCCCATCGCCAGCCGGGATTTGGCATCGGTCGCATCGGCTTTGAGGCTGCATGTATAACGCTTCCAGTCGCCGCCGACACCGGCTGCTGTCGTTTGGGCATAAACCGCACTGCCGTCCGCCTTTTCGAGGCGCACCGTCACATCCGCCTTATGTCCGCTGTCACTGCGGGCATAAAAGCTCAGATGATAGGTTTGGCCCTTGCGAACCGACATTCCCCAGTAGCCTTCATTGGCCACACCGGCAAAGCCGCCCGCAGACTCGACCTCAACCCGCATCGACAGCGGTGTCTTGTCATTCAGCGGATTAGCATCATCCACTCGAATCGCAACCTTCGCGTCCCCCTGCTCGACTTTGGACCATGCATGCAGGTCGGACTTGACCCACTTGTTGTAACGCCAGCCGTTGTTGGTAATCAGACCGCCGTTTTCCACGCGGGCATTTCCCGGAGGCAGATGCTCCTCAAATGAACGGTTCTGCACCATGTCCGCATACAAACCCCCGTCACCGGCATGATTGATTTCCTCATAAAAAATCCCATACAGGTCGGGACTGACCTGAACTTGTTTTCCATCCGCCTTGATATCCACTCGCACTGCCTGTGCCGCCTGATGCAATCCCATCAGGCCCATCGCACAGGCCACCGCGATCCGCATTCGGAATGCAGCATGTCGCATGTTTTGATCCTTTATCATATCAGAATTTTTATTCCATCGTTAAGACTACAACGGATTTGGACGGCAGTGTTGCATGGAGCTTGCCGTCTTTGAGTTCAAATGCCTTGTATTCCGCCGGCTTGACCGCATCGGGCTTTTCAAAGGTGTTATGTGCATTCATCTTTTCATCCGTCAGCACCCGACCCTTGACTGTCCTGACTGTTACGCCCTTCAGCTCACAGGTCAGTTCCGCCGGCACGGTCGGGTCCAGATTGGCCAGTGTAATATGAATCACCCCCGCCTTGTCTTTGGACGCGGAGACATTCAGCGACGGCAGCGTGTCATTGCCGGACTGATACCCGTTGCAGGCCAGTTCGCTGCTCAGCAGTGCCGCCCCCTGGTGCACCTTGAACATCTCAAAGACATGATACGTCGGCGTCACCAGCATTTTTTCCCTGTCCGTCAGAATCATCGCCTGCAGCACATTATTAATCTGTGCGATGTTGCACATCTTGACTCGATCGCTGTGATTGTTGAATGTATTCAGATAAATCGCCGCAGACACCGCATCCCGCAGCGTATTCTGCTGATACAAAAATCCCGCCTTGGTACCCGGCTCCTCGTCCCACCAGGTGCCGTACTCATCAATATATAAATCCACACGCCCGCGGGGATCATATCGGTCCATAATCTTCTTGTTGTCGCGGATGAGGTTGTCAACATACAGCGTATTCTTCATCAGGGCAAACCATTCCCGCTCGTCAAAGTTCGTGGCACTGCCTTTCTTTCCCTGATCCCAGGATCCCAGCCCGCGCACATAGTAATGCTGCCCGTATGCATCCATCTGCGTGCCGATATTTTTCATAATCGATTCGGCCCATTTCATATCTTCGCCGTTCGGCCCGCAGGCGACCTTGGTAATCCGGCTGCCCGGATAATCCCGAACATAGGTTGCATAGCGTTTATACACATCGGAGTAATATTCCGGCGTCATGTTGCCGCCGCAGCCCCAGTTCTCATTGCCAACACCGAAATACTTGATCTTCCAGGGCTTCTCACGGCCATTGGCGCGCCGCAGATTCGCCATTTCGCTGTCCCCGTCAAAGGTCATATACTCAATCCAGTCCTGCAGTTCCTCCACCGTGCCGGAGCCGACATTGCCGGCGATATAGGCCTCGCAGCCCAGCATCTCGCACAGGTCCAGGAACTCATGCGTACCGAAGGCGTTGGTCTCTGTGACCATGCCCCAGTGGGTATTGACCATTTTCGGCCGTTTGTCCCGCGGCCCGATGCCGTCCTTCCAGTGATATTCATCCGCAAAACATCCGCCCGGCCAACGCAGCACCGGAATATTCAGCTTTTTCAGCGCCTCCACCACATCCGTCCGAATCCCGCGCACATTCGGAATCGACGAATCCTCACCTACCCAGAATCCCTCATACACACACCGACCCAGGTGCTCAGCAAAATGCCCGTAAATCTCAGGTTCAATCGTCGAAGTTCCTTTGGAGGCATCAATCACCAGAGTATTGATCTTCTCCGGCCCGGAATGAATCGTCGTCCCCGCCATTGCCAGCCCGGTTACTGTGATTACGCTTGCCAATACCGCCCATCGTACCATCTTCATCATGTGTTCTCCTTGTTATTGATGTTTATATGTCCTGTATTATGCAGTGAATTTTTGGTTCGACTTGCCTTTTTGATCACGAGAAAAAGCCTATGCCATAAAAACCTCCGCTTGACCTTGTCGAATTATTTACCATTCGCATTTGCGATATAGTACAGTATAGTACAGTAAAAGCAAAAATTTTTTCCCGCTGTTTCGCGGAAAATCAGACTATCAGATGCCGCCGGTGCAAATTTTGTTTCACTTCGCACGGAAAATCAAATAATTCCGTTATATTTTTCGTATTTAACACCTCATCGGCAGTCCCGGATTGCATAATCCGACCCTCTTTGAGCAGCAATACACCCGACGTCCAGGGTCCGATTTCCTCAATATGATGAGTGACCATAATCATTGACGGCGCCTGTGCCATCCCCGCAAAATGCTCCAAATCCTTCAAAAAACGAACCCTTGCCGCAGGGTCCAGACCCGCACAGGGTTCATCCAGAATCAGCACCTTTGGCTGGTTGACCAGTGCCCGGGCAATCAGCACCTTCTGCTGTTCTCCCTGTGATAGTGTTCCAAATCGTTGTTGCGCAATCACTTGTGCTTTCAGCATCGCCAGTGCCTCCATGGCCCGCTCATATTCAGCCGAGGTAAATGTCCGAAACAGCCCCAGCGATGCCTCAATCCCCGACGCCGCGATATCCAGAGCCTTATCCTCAGCCGGCAGCCGTTGTTCAATCGACGAACTGACCCACCCGACCAGCTTTCGCAGTTCCCGAATATTGGTCTGGCCGAACCGCTGGCCCAATACCGTCACCTGCCCAAACGTCGGCCACTCATAGCCGGTAATGATCTTCAGCAGCGTCGTCTTGCCCGAGCCATTGGCCCCCATAATCGCCCAATGTTCCCCCGGCGCAATCCGCCAGTCAATTCCAGACAGAATCGTCTTATCCTGCCGGATAAAATGGACATTGGATAGCTCAATAACCGCTGGAGATTCTCGGGATTGCGACCTCATATCAGCATTCCGGGCCTTAAACTGCAAACTTCTTGCCCGTCAGCTTCTCATAAGCCTCGATATACTTGGCCTGGGTCTTGGCAACAATATCAGCAGGCAGCTCTACTCCCGGACCGGACTTGTTAAACTTGATATCTTCCAGATAATTCCGGACAAACTGCTTATCAAAACTTTCCTGGTCCCGCCCCGGCTGATATTTATCCGCAGGCCAGAATCGCGATGAATCCGGGGTCAATACCTCATCAATCAGGATAATCCGTCCGTCAATCTCACCCCATTCAAATTTCGTATCCGCCAGAATAATCCCTCGCGACTCTGCGTATTCACTGGCCTTTTTAAAGACCTCAATGCTCTTATCGCGGACATACTCGGCCTTTTGTTGTCCTAAAGTCTTGACTGCTTCCTCAAAGCTGATATTTTCGTCGTGCTGCCCCTGCTCGGCCTTGGTCGAGGGCGTAAAAATCGGTTCCGGCAGTTTATCGCACTGCCGCAGTCCCGCCGGCAGCTTAATCCCGCAGACCGTCCCCTGCTTCTGATATTCCTTGCAGCCTGAACCGGTGATATACCCGCGCACGATGCACTCCACCGGCAGCACCTGCGTCTTTTTGACCAGCATGGACCGCCCGACCAACTGCTCGGCATAATTACAGAACGGTGTCGGATATTGCTTCGGGTCATCCGACAGCAGGTGGTTTTCTACCACGCCGGCCAAAAACCCAAACCAGAACTTCGATATCTGCGTCAGCACCTGCCCTTTGTGCGGAATACCCGTCTTCATGATCACGTCAAAGGCGCTAATCCGGTCGGATGCCGCCAGCAGCATCTTGTCGCCCAGATCATACACATCCCGTACTTTGCCCCGCCGGACGTTCGTGTTCGGTATCTGCGTCTGTAATATCACATTGGCCATAATCATTCTCCAATATTTTGCCTATTTACACTCGGCCCAGCCGCCCAGACCGTCCCCATACTATACTCACCCATGAACCATTTGTCTATTGCCTACCCAAAAAGCCTATACCTGACAGACAACATTCGTCTCAGTACAAATGGTTATATCAACAAAACTGCTTTCAGGAACACAAACAAAAAGCGGGTTTAAGGCCCGCCTTGTGAATGGTTTAGAAATAATCCTTTGCGTTGCGTCTATTTCGGCAGGAATTTGAATTTCTGTCCGCCGATGGAGGCATCAATCATCAGGCCTTTGTCGGCAATGATAAAAATTGCCATGCCGTCACGGTAATCGGCCTTGGCCGCCGCACCTGCGTCCAATGCGACTGCCGTCGCCTGTGCGGAGAAAGTAAACTCGCCCGTCATGAAAACTTCCATATCGGCATTGGTCCGAAAGAAGATAATCTCCCGGAAGCTCTCGCCGCCCAGCGAAGCCCCAATTGTTGCCTGACTGAGGCTGGTATAACCAATAAGCTCGCCTTTTCGATACACTTCACCCTGCCCCCAGGCCCCGCCGATAATAAACGCTCCTTTGCCGACTTTGGGCAGGACCGCATACCCTTCTGAATCGCGGAAAAATCGTTCGATATCTGGATCTTTGGCTTTGAACTCAGCAATAGCTTGCTTGACTTCAGCATTTAAAACCGCTTTGCCTTCATCGCGTTCCGGGGCGGTGGCACAGCCGGTTGTCCATGCGATTGCGGCAAAAACCAGACAATACATAGCTTTTTTCATAGCGATTCCTTTCTGTTGACTTTTTTCCTGTTTGTAACTGGGTGTATTTCTGGTTATCATAGTAGGGAAAGAAACCGCGACTTTCAAGTATTTTATACCAGTACGTTACAGGTCAATAAAACCAGAGTTGAAAGGGGCAGTTATGAAAACAATGAATAAAGTGTTGTGTTTGTCGATTTTCTGCATTGTCGGATGTGTGCCGAGCCTGCATGAACTTTATACCAGGGAGACGGTGGTTTATGATGCCACCCTGCTGGGGGACTGGGAAGGAGAAGATACGGTATGGCAGTTTACCGGCGACCCAAATGAGAAACGTTATACAATCTTGATTACCGAAGACGACAAGGACCGCGGCAAACTGGAAAATCGTTTCGAGGGGCGACTGGTAGAGTTGTCGGATGTGCGGTATCTGGATTTGTTCCCGCATAGCGATGTTAAACTGAATGTCGGGAGTGTGTACGCCGGGCATCTGCTCCGCGCCCACACCTTCTGGCGAGTCGAGGTCCGCGAAGGCAAATTGCTGATAGCAGCAATAAATCCGGATTTTCTCGAAAAGCTGCTCGAAAAAGAGCCAACGATTGTCAAACATGAAAAAACACAGGATACGCTGGTGCTGACCGCCTCGCCGCGGGAACTGCAGGGCTTTATCCGCAAATACAATGCTGAAGAAGGCTTTTTTGGCGAGCCGATGGAAATGGAACCGAAGATTATCATTAAAAAATAATGCATAAAACAACACAACGACTGATTGAGCTGGACAAAAAGTACCTTTGGCATCCCTTTACCCAGATGGCCGACTGGCTTGCGGGTGAGCCGGTGATTATCGAGCGGGGCGAGGGGTATTATCTGATGGATACCGAAGGCCGACGCTATATCGACGGCGTCAGCAGCCTGTGGTGCAACGTGCACGGTCACAGCGTGCGGATGATCGATGAGGCGATTCGCCGTCAACTGGACGAAATAGCTCACTGCACCCTGCTGGGTCTGGGGCAAAGCCGTTCGATTGAACTGGCCGAACGGCTGATTCGGATTGCCCCGCGGGGTTTGTCCAAAGTGTTTTATTCCGACTGCGGCGCCACGGCGGTGGAAATCGCCCTCAAGATGGCCTATCAATACTGGCACAATCGGGGCGACAAACTGCGCACGCGGTTTATCGCCCTGCGCGAGTCGTATCACGGTGATACCGTCGGATCAGTCAGTGTCGGCGGGATGGAGCTGTTTCACGGAATTTACAAGCCGCTGCTGTTTGAGACACTGTTTGCTCCGACACCGCATCCGTATCGGTTTAACGGCACGCCGCAGCAATGTGCCCAGCACAGTCTCAATGCCATAGAGAGCCTGCTCAAAGACAACGCCGGAACGATTGCCGGGATCATCCTGGAACCCAAGGTGCAGGGTGCGGCAGGGATGATTGTCCATCCGGCGGGCTTCCTGAAGGGAGTCGAGACGCTGGCCCGCAAATATGATGTGCTGCTGATTGTCGATGAAGTCGCCACCGGATTCGGTCGGACGGGCAAGATGTTTGCCTGCGAACACGAAGACGTCCGGCCGGACCTGATGTGCGTAGCCAAGGGCATCTCCGGCGGGTATCTGCCGCTGGCGGCGACGCTGACGACGCAGACGATTTTCGATGCATTCCTCGGCCGGGTGGATGAGTTTAAGACCTTCTATCACGGCCACACCTATACCGGCAATGCCCTGGCTTGTGCAGCGGGGCTGGCAAGCCTGGATTTGTTCGAGAAAAACCATGTGCTTAAAAAAATGTCTGAAAAGACGGACCTGATTGTTGTGGCCCTCGAAGATATCCGGACACTGCCATTTGTCGGGGATGTGCGGCAATGCGGCATGATGGTCGGCATCGAACTGGTCAAAAATAAGACCACCAAAGAATCGTTTGAATACAAACACACCCTCGGAGCGAAACTTTGTGCCGCAATGCGGCCCAAAGGCGTCATGCTGCGGCCGCTGGGGGATGTGATTGTGCTGATGCCCGCCCCGGCCATGGACCGAATGACATTGACCAAGCTGCTGGCGGTGGTCTGTGATAGCATCCAGAACGACCTGCCGGAAATTGTCAAAGGGCTTTAAATGAATCTACGCGACCTCCATTTTCAAAAAACCAGAGGTTTATTTATCACCGGTACCGATACCGGCGTAGGCAAGACCCTCATCACCGGCGGCATTGCCAAAATTCTGAAGCAATATAACCTGAAGGTCGGCGTGCTCAAGCCGATTGCCACCGGCTGCCGCGATGAACGCGGAGGGCTGGTCAGTGCCGATGCCGAGTTTCTTGCGATGTGCGCAGAGACGAATTTCCCGCTGTCGGTGATTACGCCTGTCTGTTATAAGATTCCCGCCGCGCCGGTCGTGTGTGTCCGGGCTGAAAAGCGGCCGATTGATTACGAACAGATTGCCGCAATGTACAATTATCTGGCCGGGATTTGCGATGTCGTCCTGGTCGAAGGCATCGGGGGAGTAATGGTGCCGCTGGACGAAGAGCATACCATTCTCGATTTGGCCGTTCAGATTGGATTGCCCGCAGTGGTCGTGGCCCGGCCCAACCTGGGGACGATTAATCATTCCCTGCTGACCATTGAGGCGATTCGCCGGGTGAATCTGCCGCTGGCCGGTGTGGTCATTAGCGGCTACAACACCGCCACCGCCGAGCTGGCCGAAGAAACCGCCCCGGATATCATCGCCCAGTTCGGCAAGACCGATATTCTGGCCGTGGTCGGATATGATGAAGAATCCAGCGTCGAACAGCTTCGCATCGGTCCCATGACCCTGGCCGGCCTCGACGAATGCCAGTGGTACTCACGGATTATGAAGCAGGGATTCCACAGGGGTTGATTCTTTCTGCCGTTTGTATTCCTCTTCAGTTGGAATCGTAATGGTCTTCTGATATTTTTTCTGCCCCGGCACAAGCGGTACGACAACCTCAGTCCAATGGTACTGTTGATAGTCCTGCTGCAACTGCTTGAAATACTCCTGCATTTCAGCCGTTTGAGCTTTATCGGAAATAGTTGGTTCCAGCACCCACGAACACGCCAGCCGCAGGGCCTTCATCTGGGGTACTTGAGTGAATTTGATCGTTCCATCAGCATCCGTCCGTCGATGAAAACCTCGCTCAATCACCCATTGTGTAGGAAGGGATTCGTCGGCCCGGATTTCAACCGGGAAATACGGTAGCGGATTGCCTGCCGTGTCCATCAAAACCGCTTCAATCTCAATCTCCGGCTTGATAGCGACCAATTTGACTTCGTATTCATCCTGTCCCGGCTGATAGCCGACTTTGACGGTTACATCGGGGTAATACTCCTGGCCGGTTTCTTTTCCATTGTAGTTGTATATACGGCTTGAAAGCGTCGCTCTTATTTCCAAATCCTTATCAGTAGGGCAATGTTTAAATTCAAAACGGCCATCCTTGTCGGTATTAGCACCATAGCCCGGAAAATATTTACCATCAACTAAGACAGAAACCGTACGTCCCGGAAGTGGCGTACCGTAGTTATCTGCCACAATTCCGCGTACTGTCGGTCCCTGCGGCAGCAAGACAAAATCCGCTTGAATTGGCTTGTTGGGATCGTTGATGTCCATCCTGCGCGAATCCCCAACAAGACAATCGCCAGAGTCAGGATTGACCCGAACAGACAGGCTGCACTTTTTCCATAACTTCGGAAGACAACCTACTTCATAATATCCCTGTTCGTCGGTCTGCGCGGAAAATAAATTCACTGGGTGTTTGCTGCCAATAACTATTTCACTTTGATATCCCCGCTGATTTGAAAAAGCTCCCAGGGATACACTGAGCTTCGCATTGGTTACGGCATTGCCTTGTGTATCCTGAACCCAGCCAAAAACTTTATTGGCCGGTTCCATCACAAGAACGATATCCGAGGCAGTCTGGCACCAGCTTCCCCGATAGATGATTGAGTTTTCTGTTTTTTCATAAAGATAATCCTCGGAGGGATAAACAACGCCGGGACTTCCCGGAATGGTACCTCCCAGCGGAAATCCTCGTTTTTGTTCATCAGCCAATTTCTCCTGCTCATACGGACTCAGCAGTAATGTCCACCCGATAAAGTCAGGGTTATCCGGCAGTTTTGCCCAGACTGCAACCGTCGAATGGGCCACCTGTTCGCCGCGCATCAGAATGAGGAATTCTCCGTTCTGGTCGGTTTTGCCCTCAAGCGGCGTCAGATAATCCAATCCCTGAAAATGAACATACACTTCGGCTCCGGCAACAGGCTGTCCGAGCAGATTAAAGACCTGTCCGCTGAATCCTTTGAGTGGCCTGGCCGGCAGTGTCTGGTAATCCGCAGGAATCTCCATCGAAAACAGGGTATCCGAAAACGGCGAATAATCATACGTGATGAGCGCCTTTTTTCGGGTATCATTCTGGTGCAGCGGGCCGGTATAAATCCCTTCTATTTTCTCCGGCAGACCGGTTCGTTTGTCCACCCATATCCTCGTCACAACTGCATTCGGGTCTGTTAATGACAGGTCTTTAAGAAAATATACCTCCGAGGACGCATTGCACTCTTCGGGTATTTTGGTTAATTCAATATCCGGGTTCGGCTGCTTGTCTCGAAAAAGCTGAATCGGGGGAAAGGCCGGATGATCACGGAGTGGTTTTGGTGAACCGTATAAATAATAATTGCCATCGACAAACCATGTTGGTTCCAGTTGGGCCTGTCGGGTATTGGGATCCAGAACGAGCCGCTGCCTGCCATCATCAATGATGATGTCCCCAACGCATGGTTCATAGCGAAAACCATCCGATAATCGAAACCAGATTTCTTCCGACGCCTCCGTATCATCCTGGTCGATAGTTGTCCATGTCGCATGGACATATTTCAGCGGTTCATCAATCCCCGGCCAGTCGGTGTGAGCGATAACAGGCTGAGATGAGGCCTCCGGCACGGAGACTGGCGGGATTTGCACAGGTGTTTCCTGGGCCTTATTTTGAAGTGCAGCTTCCTGTGCAACGGCATTTACGGCATGTGCCAAAGCAGGAGAGTCGGAGCTTGCCATTTCCTGCAGGTCCTGCTCCTGTGCCGGTTCGATGACTGCCGCTTGCGCGGCGGGTTCTGTGCTGTCGGCAGGATTCCAATAATGATAGACCACCGCCCCGGCCCCAATTATTACCGCTGCGGCAATGGCGGCAATTTTGACTCCTGTCGCGGCCAATATCCCTGTTGCTGCCGTCGTTGCTCCGCCCGCCGTCGCCAGAGAGCCGGCCGTCGTGCCCGCCGCGGTTGCTGCGGTTCCCGCTGCCAGACCCGCCCCGATAGAAACCATCACCGCTTTCGTGAATTGCTTGCCCGGCCCGGTCTTTTCCAGCGTCCGTTCGACCATCGCCGAGACCTTATCCTTGAGCATCTGCCGCCCGCGCGACAGGCGAGTCCGCACAGTCGCTTCATTCATATCCAGACTTTGTGCCACTTCTTTTGTCGATTGATGCTGCCGATAAAACAGTACCAGCGGCTCCCGATATTCTTCCGGAAGCTGCATTAAGGCATGACTCAGAATCATTTCTTCCTCCCGGCCGATGGCAATCTCCGCAGATGACGGACTTGCCTGTGCGGCAAGTATTTCCAGTGTATCGGTATCGCAGACGGCAACTTTGCTGGCGTGTTTTTGCCGATAATGAGTCACAATGAGATTGCGGGCAATACTGCAAAGCCAGGAGCGGAATTTGTCGATGTCCTTGAGCTGAAAAAGGTTTTTCCACGCCTGCAGAAACGTCTCCTGTGCCAGCTCCTCGCTGGCGTCCACACGTCCTGTGGCGCTGAATGTAATCGCACAGATCAGGGACTGATATTTTTCGACAAGCCGCTCAAAGGCGCGGCAATCCCCGGCCAGTGAAGCTCGTACCAGATTCTGTTCGTCGCTCATAAATCCTTCCTTTTCCTTAGTGGATTATTCTACTGCAACAGTCCAGTAAGGGAAAGCGGCCGGATGTGTCAAAAAAAATGAAAAAAGTGAGAAATTTTCCGCCGATTCAAAAAAGGCCCCCTCGCCCTGTGAGGATATCGCTCCTTTTGCCGCCAATGAGGGCTCGGGGTAGTTCATAGAAACCCGAGGGGTCATTGTTGCATGTTGTTCGTTTCAGGCAGTCGTTTCTGGATAGCCTCAATCGCCTTCTGGAAGGGATTTTCCGTCCCGTCTTTAGGCCATTTGGCACTGTGTTTTTCGAGGGTATCCAGGACGCCGGCATCGCCAATCTCGGCCAGAATATTGGCCGCCAGAACTTTCGTCTCCGGCAATCCCGTATCCAGCAATAGCTCCAATTGCCCCATCCGTCCGCCGGTTCGGGCTTGTTCAACCTGCTGTTTTTCCAGGCCCAGCCGTTTGGCATATTCCGCTTTGTTGGTGGGGACTGGTTCGGCGGTATTGTTTAAAACTCCCTGAATATCACTGCCAATCGTCTTGCGAAGCCCCGGCCGGATATGCACGAAATAGACTGCCTGAAGCATCACCCCAACTGCGATTAAAAAGATTGCCGCGATTCGTTTCCACCCTATTGTCCACCCGATTTGTCGATTTTGTATGCCCGGTTCCTGATGCAGGTCCGAGGCGTTGAGTTTCTCGATGACTTTATCGATTTTATCCGTCATACATTCAGCTCCCGTCCATCGCCCGACCTGCTCCTCGACGGCTTGCAGGCCTTCCCAGTATGCCCTGCATGCGGCACACTGGTCGATGTGTTCTAAAATGCTGATCTGTTCGGAGATTTCAAGCATCTCCAGGGACATATCTAAAATTTTGTTTTCATAGTCGTGGCAAGGATGAGTCATACCTTATCTCCCTGCTCCTTCATTAACTGATAAAGCTGTGCCAGGGCACAGCGCACTTTCCGATGAATATCCGTCAGGGAGGCCCCCAGTTGCTCCGCGACGGCCCGCAGCGTCTTGCCATGGAAGTAATACAATACCAGCGGCGTCCGCAATTCCGTCGGCAGTTTGCCGATGGCCCATTGCAGTTGCTCGCAGTCGTCCTGGCTGGCGCCGTGGCTGAGTGTCGGTTCGTTANNTGAATTCAAGCTCCTGCTTCCTGCCGCCCAGAAAGGTCCGCGCGTTGTTTTGCGCAATTTTGCGGATCCACGGCCCGAACTGGTCCGGGTCACGCAACTGACCGATCTTGATATAGCCTTTCAAAAGAACGTCCTGGGCAATGTCTTCAGCATCCTGAGGATGGCTGACGATGGCCAGACATTGTCCATACACCGCCCCATAATACTGGCGGATCAGCTCGGCATACGCCGTTTTGTCGCCTCTGGCCGAGGCCAACACCAATTGTCTCTGCCTGCTCTTATCCATTACCCATCGCTCAATTCATTCTATTAGACTTAATCATACGACCCATTTTCCCAAAATTGTCAGAATTTTGAAGTATTTTTGTCGAAGATTTTTGGTTCTATCTATTTTATAGCCAGATTCTTATGAAAACACACACGATACAGATACACTGTAAAGGTTGACCAGGCAAGAATCAGGATGACCACTATAATGCCCCAGTTTACCTGAATCAGATTGTCCCTGATATTCATGAGGAGTGGAAACGAGGCTCCCATCAGTCCGGAGACGATAATAATACTCATGAACATGAAATATTTTTTCCCCCAGAATAGAAGACGCAGCAACGCCACGATTGGTGCCCCAATTATAAACAGATAACAAGACTGCCAGCTCAGGGCGTGAAACTCCGCAATGAAACCGCGTATGGGAAACGTTGGCATATACGGCGCCAGCAGTATCGTTGCGGCAATACCCACAGAAGCCATCACCAATCCCAGCAGGGTCAAAAATACCAGAGACATTAGCGCCGAGACAAATCGTTCCATACGCCCGCGGGTCAGCAGTAGCGTCGAATGTACCTGTAAATCCGTCCCCAGAATGGAGAAGATAAACATCAGCCAGATAAAAAGATTCCCTGTCTTTCCATAATATCCGAATAATAAAAACACCAGAGACATAAAGATCAGGTTTGTCCCATGGGACTTGAGAGTCATCAATGCGACGGGACCCAGCGTTTGATACATCACCCCATAGATGAACGAAGCGAATGGCTGATTTCGGTTCCGGGCTATCTTTTCGACAAAAAACCGTCCCAGTCTCGACAGCTTTTCATCGGTTTCAACGGAAATCGCCTTAAATTGCTCCCGCTGAGCCTTCTTTACTTGCCCGGCGGAAAATGCCCCTGTAAATCCGAGATAATGTCGTCCGCAGCAGGCCTGGAAAACCGAGGCCCTGCCAAGAATCCGCCAGGCCCAACAGGATACGATCCCGCTGAGGACGGCAACAACGGCAGCCACCATCGGCTGGAGCCAATACTGCCCTATGGAAATAGAATCCATCATCATGGGGCCGAATATCAGAATCGGAAACGCAAAGCCTACGATAGCCTGATTGCGGCTGCGATAGGAGCACCAGACCCCAATCCAGAACAGAATCTGCCCGAAAGCCAATACCAGAATGGCGGCACAGCATCGCGAGGTAATATCGCGAGGGTATAATAATAGAACCATCGCCGCACACAACAGGGAGCCAAAAACATTGAATCCAAACAAAAGTTTGCGAACAATACGGCGATGTCCCGGCAGAGTATAGGACAGAGGTTTACTCAAAATCTCCAACTGATAGGTCGCAGTCATTGTCCCCATCACCAGCATCCAGAACAGCGGCCAATACAGCGGCGTCATCCACGTATTCACCTTCTGTTCCAGCAGTATAGGGATCGATGGCAAAAGCATGACCAATATCAATACTTGCCAGAGTATCAGCGCCGGCCGCTTCCAATAATGCGATAGATTAACCGTAACCAGATTCATAACCATTTTCTCCTGTTACTTGATGGCCGCTTCGTACAGTTCATCCAGCGACATCCGCCGTATCTGGGCCTGACAGCCAATTGTCTCGGCCTGACGCACAATCTGGGCCTCATCGGCATGACGCAGGGTCAGCACCGCCTGCCCGTCGCTACGGCTCCAGTCGATTGCATTCCTGAACGGCAGCGATTCCGGCAGTTTTCCGCCCGCCGCTGTCAGCGTTACCCGGCAGAATTCCTCCTGCAGGGTATCCAGTGCACAATTTCGCACAATCCGGCCTTTATCCATAATTACGATGTGGTCAATAATTTTTTCGACATCGCTGAGGATGTGCGAGGAAATGATAATTGTGCGGTTCTGCGTCTGAATCATCTCCAGCATCAGGTTCAGAAACTGCCGCCGCGCCAGCGGATCCAGCGCCGAGGCCGGCTCATCAAGAATCAGCAATTCCGGCTCAAAGCCTATCGCCAGCAGAATCGCCAGTTTCTGCCGCTGCCCCGGCGACAGCGACCCCACACGGTCTTTGAGATTCAATTCAAAATCCTTTACATACCGCTGCTCCAGCTCGGTATTCCACGTCGCATAATACGCCGCCACATAGCGAATCAATTGTCCCACATACATCCAGTCAATCAGTTCGCCTTCCTGATGCACATACCCGAGCCGGGCAAATTCCGCCGGGCCGAGCCTGCGGGCCTCCATACCCAGCGTGGTACACGTCCCCGCATCCGGCAGATACAGTCCGATGATATGCCGCAGCAGCGTACTTTTGCCTGCCCCATTGGAACCGACCAGCCCGATGATACTGCCGGGCTGAATATCGAGGCTAATTTTATCGAGGGCTGTTGTCGCGCCGAACCGTTTGACGACATCACAAAATTGAACCAGGGTATCCACCTTTGTCATAATTATATCTCCTTTTGAGAGTGAATTTTCTGATAGTGCTCCGTTAATCCCGTAATGACCTGCGGCAAATCGATATCCATCTGAACCGCCGTCGCCGCCACATCACTGAGCAGGGCATCAAAAAGTGCTTTGCTTTGGCTGGCCTTGCGAGACTCGGCCAGCGGTGCCACAAATAAACCAATCCCCCGCCGCCGCTGAAGAAGACCTTCTGATTCCAGAATACTGTAAGCCTTGCTGACGGTCATCGGGTTGACCTTGAGCCGGCCGGACAAATCCCGCACCGACTCCATCTGGTGTCCTTCCCCCAGAATTCCCGACAGAATCAGCCGCTGCACCTGCGTCACAATCTGCCGGTATATCGGTACGCCGCTATGGAAATCAATGTCAAGTATCACAATTAACCCTTTCTTTAACTGTATTAGTATAGTAATACAGTAATATTCAAAAGGCAACATTTTTTCAGATATTTTCTTAAATTCTTATATATCCCTTTCGATGTATATATTTAAGATATTTATAGATAACACCTTATGATTCACAGGCGATTTCCCTTGCCCCCATCCATTCCGTAAAATACAATAAACTTTTTCCGATAGGACCCAAACAATGTCACCAAAACAGCCTGATTTTCGACGGTATCTGGTTCCGGTCAATACCGGCTCGACCCAGCAATTATTTACGGATTGCCTGGTGGTCGGGGCCGGGGTTGCGGGACTGCGGGCGGCGCTGGAAGCCGCAGAACAATGTGATGTAACGCTGGTCTGTAAAGGGGCTCTGTCCGACAGCAACACCTGGAATGCCCAGGGTGGTATCGCCTCGGTACTGGCCATTGAAGACAGCTTCGAGTCGCATATCGAAGACACCCTCCGCGCCGGCTGCGGCATCTGTGATAAAACCGTCGTCGAGCGGGTCGTCAGGGAAGGCCCCGGCCTGATTCGCCAACTGGCCGACTGGGGCACCAAATTCGACCGCGTGGACGGCAAAATCGACGTCACCCGCGAAGGCGGCCACTCGTACTCCCGCGTAGCCCACGCCCTCGGGGACTCCACCGGTCGGGGCATCGCCGAAGCCCTCATCGAAAAAGTCCGCCAGCAGGCTAACATCAATATCATCGAAAATTTCTATACGATTGACTTGCTGACCTGCCCAGATGGACGCTGTCTGGGCGTAGTCGGCCATCGTCCCAACTCCGGATTTGAAATCATCTGGGGAGCCGCGACCATTCTGGCCACAGGCGGTGCCGGAAGGCTC
>DLFY01000298.1:0-2882 GCA_002482415.1 Phycisphaerales bacterium UBA7708 | reverse complement strand
TATGGCCTACCGTGCCGGCGCCATCCTGCGGGACATGGAAATGATGCAGTTCCACCCTACGACGCTGTACATCGCCGGCGCCTCCCGTGCGCTCATTACCGAAGCCCTGCGCGGCGAAGGAGCACTCCTGCGCGACAGCACCGGCAAGGCGTTTATGAAAAAATATCATCCCGACAGCGAACTGGCCCCGCGCGATGTCGTCAGCCGGGCAATTCTGGATCGGATGCTCAAAACCGGCTCAACGCATGTCTATCTGGACCTGCGGCATTTTGACAAGCCCCACTTTGCCAAACGTTTCCCGCTGATCAGCGAAATCTGCGAGAGCTTCGATATTGATATCGCCACCGACATGATTCCCGTTCGCCCCAGCGCCCATTACATGATTGGCGGCGTCAAGATTGATCTCGAGGCCCGGACCAATGTGCCCGGCCTGTTTGCCTGCGGCGAAGTCGCCTCCACCGGCCTGCACGGGGCCAACCGCCTCGGCAGCAACTCCCTGCTGGAAGGGCTGGTCTTCGGCAAAATCGCAGGCCAGTCGGCCCTGATGTGGCTCCAGAAAATGGCCGGGCCTGAATATCGCAAAATGACCATCGAAATCCCGCCGTCCGACCGTAGCCGCCTGGACACCGAAGACGTGCGAAACTCCCTGCGTGCCCTGATGTGGCGCAATGTCGGCATCACCCGCCAGGCCAAACATCTCGACGAGGCCCAGGAAATCATCCGATTCTGGCAGCGGTACGTCATGGATAAAGTCTTCGAAAGGCCCTTCGGCTGGGAAACGCAGAATATGCTGACCGTGTCGCTGTTGATGGCCCAGGCTGCCGCCCAGCGGACCGAATCCCGCGGCGTGCATTTCCGCAGCGACTTCCCTGAACGCGACGACGCCGCCTTCGCCCGCCATATCGAGCAAATCAGGGAAAATGCTTGATATGTCGGCCGGTAAATTTGTATAATAGAATTTTGGACTCAAGGATGGAACGGAGGTCGTTAATTCCGCCAAATAAGGTGGAGAATTACCATATTTAAACTGATCCTGAATGAAATTGTCCGCCCGAGGCGCGGCTATGTACCGTTTCGATGTGTTCTGGGGCCATCCTCGCGGCAAAATGATACTTGTTAAGTATAAACAGGAATACAGGAGGATTTTCAATGCGTAAGTGGGTGATTGTTTCGATTGCGGCTTGTGTGGGGGGATTACTGTCGGAGTCTTGTCTGGTTTCTGCCTCAACGGCTGCGGCATGGTTCAGTGTGATTGACGATTATGCCATTAATCCGATTCTGGATCCCATCCCCGGGAATTTACCCTATGCCGCCCAAAAACAGCCGGCCATATCATCACATAGCTTCAGCCGAATCGGACTGACCGAAGATGCCCAAAGTCATTACGGCGCCATGGACCTGGGCATGTTTATCGCTCATTCGGAGAGTCTCGTACAGACATCGCAGGGCAAAGCTGCTGCCGGCTCACGCATCCCCAATTACATTGCCACCAGCAACGCCGGCCAGGTGGAGATTGTATTAAACGAATCGGTATCTGCCCAGGCCGGTACGATGACATTCACGGATGTCGGGCAGACTCAGACGACCCATGATAGAGTATTCGCTTTCAGTTATGAATGTACGACAAATATCCCATCCAATATGCAGGCCCAAATCACATTTTATACCGGCTATTGGGATTGGCAGGATACCGCGGCAACGCTGATTCTGGCCGAAAAAGACGGCTGGGTAAACACCCTGTATAACACACCTGAAAGAACGCTCCCTGTCCTGTCAAAAACATATACCGCCGGCTCTCTCGGGTATGTCAATGCCGAATGGAATTTCCAGATGCAGCAGGATCGCTCCTATTCATGGTTCACAGGAATGGTGGTAGAGTTAACGCCGATTCCCGAGCCGACTGGATTGGTGCTCCTGGGTCTGGGCGGAATGGCCTTATTACGGCGAAAAGTGACGTCCCGGCAGCTTATTTAATCTCGTCCACGCGGATTTCGTCGAACATGGTCACCGCGTCGGCCTGAGTCCACAGCCCGATCATCCCCGGCAGCGGCAGCATATCGTCCTGCTGTTTCAACACAAACTGGCCATCCATCGTAATCGTGATCTGCTCACGGAAATGTTCGACTTCCAGCGTATGCCAGGTCGTCGGATCGGCCTGCACACGGACCGATTGCAGCAGCTCGCGTTTGCCGTAGATAACACAATACAATCGCAGCTCCTGCCTGAGAGCATCCCACTGCGCTGCGTAATAATTATCCCCGTTCAAGGCCCGCCAGACAATCCCGCCGCCCTGCTGGCTTGTGCCGCGAACGGCCTTGACCTTGGCCGACAGCCGCAGGTTGCCCAGCCGACTGTTCATCGCCAGCAGCAGATTGCAGGTCTCGCCGGTATTGCGAGTCTGGGTCAGCCCGATGGCTTTACCCCAACTGTCCCCCACAACTTCCCATGTGGCCGGCATCTGCTTGCCGACTGTCTCGGCAGTTATCCATGAGGCCGGCAGCGTCCCGAGTGCCTCCTGCTCAAAATCCCATGCCAGCCGAACCGCCGGCCTTGGCGGCAGAACAGGCTGACATCCTGCCAGCAGGGCCGCGATTCCAATACCCAGTACTATCCATCCGTGTCGCATCGTGTATCTCCTGCCCTTGGGAATTAAACAAAGCAGTAAAAGTACCGCCATCCTGCAGGATTGCCCTTGCGGAATGGCGGTGATATTGTGTTGGTTAAGCCTGACCGCCCTGAACCACGAAGCCTTTGGAGGCTGGCCCGGTCTCGGCGGGCGTCCCGGCAATCTTGGCCAGGTACGATGCCCCGAGTGTCTTAAGGTGGTCATTGACATTGTCGAAGTAATTGAAATGAATCTGTTCTTCGTCAATGATGGTCTC
>DLFY01000040.1:5407-12861 GCA_002482415.1 Phycisphaerales bacterium UBA7708 | reverse complement strand
TGTCGAAGCGATAATTGTCGGTCTTGGTGTCCATCACCATGGTTTTGACGACTACATCGGTTACCGCCCCGAGATTCAATTCCACATCTTCATTGACCGGGATATATTTGAACGAAGACTGCCCCTCATACGACAGGTGCTGTTGGTCATCGACCATGCGATAAACCTTCATCGCTCCGTCCGGGATGGGTGTTTCGCCGAGTTTGTGCTCGATATCATTCTTAAAGCTCAGGTATCGGATAACCTGGACCCCGTGCATTTCTAGTTCATACTTATACAGATTGACCACCGGGATTTCCGACACATCGAAACTCGGCAGCCGCTTGGACCANNCTCGGTGCCTTCAATGGTATAAAGAAAATACTCACTGAGTCCTTCCTTGATGATTTCCTTGAGCTCCTCTCCAGCCGACAGCGAATCAGTAATCGTCCCGATTGTCGGCATGGCTGTAGTGAGGATTGAATGCTCTCTCGTACTCAATTCTTCATTCAGCACCGTACCCGGCCGGTCATACGGGTATTGCCTGCGGGCCAACTGAGCAATCTCATCCAGCAGATGTATCTTGCCCACAATCAACCGGGTCTGGGCGTTTTCATAATCCTCGCCGGAGTTGTTGGACACGCGCACAAAACCTTCCAGCCGCATGGTCTTTTCATCCTTAGTCAGTGTCCCCATATAAAATGCCCGCCAGCTCAGTCCGCTGGTCAGATAGGTAATTTCCACCGGCACCTTGCCATCCACTTCGCTGTCGATATTCCATAATCCCAGGTTCTTCACCCGCGGTGGAAACGTCAGGTCGGCAATAGTAATTTTGTCGGCAAAGGCCTTGGGCTGCATGGCCAGACTGGTCGGGTCAATCAGCGTATTTTCCCAGGAAAACTGCAGCTTGTTCCCGCCTTCCTTAAGCGTCAGCGACCGGCTGTCCCGTACCAGTGTCAGGTCCGCGGAATTGTAAATCGTCAGTTGCGTCGTATCGCGGCTGGGCAGTGTGACCAAATCCACCTTGGCGATGGCTATGCTGGCCGCAATCGCAATCAGGAATAGTATGTTTATCGTTTTCATAATCAGGCTCCAATTGTTACCTTATATACTGATCCTACTTGAAATTTCTCGTTTCGTCGCGGCTAAGTACAGTAGCTTTAACCACTTGCTTCTTTTGCTCGCGGAATAATCATACCCGTTGGGTATTATGGCCTGACATTCCGCCGGTGATAATGCATGGTCAGTTCCTTCGTCGCGGGTCCTTTGTCGTCGCGTGCCGGCAGTTGAATCTCAAACTCCAGCGTCGAAGCATCTTTCCGCTTGTATTCCATGTTGCATTCTTCCATCTCCCACTGGCCGGGGATGTGCTGTATCATCGTCAGCACTGCGGGCTTATCCTTGAAGTTCTCAATCTTGGCCGTAATCAGCTCATCGGTATCAAACAGCACCACGCCGCCGCCATTGTTCCGCCGGACATTGATCTGGGCATCCTTCATCTTGCGCTGCGTGACTACGATATCCCGGCTGTCACCGATATACAGCTCCGCCTTCTGACCCACGGGGATGATGGTCGCGTTGTCCTCGCCCAGGAAGATCGTGCTTTCGTGGCCGTCATCCTGAAACAGGCGGGTCTTGCCGCCCCACATCGCAAATTGTCCCAGCCCGCTGTCTTTATTATTGAATATGCGATAACTGACCGGGATGCCGATATTCTGGTTTTCGACTTGTTCCGGGTCCCACGGCAGTCGTGCCGAATCCCAGGTCCAGACCTTGGTGACAGGCACCGTCGGGGCCTTGAGAAACAGCATCTGCTTAGTTTCCTCATGAGCGGTACTCACTTCGAAGGCATCCCCGTAATCCAGTGTAATTTTGGCCTTATCAAAATCCTCGCCGGAAAAATTCCGCAGGATCAGGTAGCTTTTCAGGTCCAGCCTGGACTCGTCTTTGTCCGCGACGGCCTTGTACGTTACCAGCCGGTCGATATTGTACAGCAGATAGCTGATGCGCACGGTTTCGGCATAGTCGCCTTCGGAGGCAATCTCCCACACCAGCGCCGCTTCCCCCGGCGGGTAGCTGATATTGAGCAGCTTGACCTTGTCCGGATGGTCCAGAATCGTCAGGCGGATGGAATCGGCTTCAACAAAAACAGCTTGCCACGAAAAATCGACCTTGTTCAGGCCTTTTTGCAGCGTCAGTATCCGCTCTTCCTCAATCAGCGTCACGGCCGGGTTGTCCAGCCGAATCACCGTCGCATCCCGCTGCGGCAGGGCAACCAGCTTGGTCCGCGCCTGGACGGCAGCCGAACAGATACATAAACCAATCATAATTCCAATCACTTTTTTCATAATCGTGCTCCTGTATTAAAAGTTTTCACGTTATCTTTATTGCTCCACATCCGAAGCATCCACAGAATCCAATCCATCTTCAAAATAATCGTTTGTGGCAATAACAAGGGTATCTCTGTCAATCCTATAGTAGACTTCATGCCAGGGTTTCGTTGGAATACCAAACAGTATCAGGAGAAGAGCTTTATCCAGAGAAATGGACTGTATGGTATTCATACCGCTTATTTCAATAGGCATATCCGGCTTTATAAATGCCTTGCGATAGAGCTGTTCCCATTTTACATCAAATTTAAGGGCTGTCCCAGCCGCTTTGCTGAGTACATCAATCGCCTGTTTAAAAGTGGGATTCTTTCCCAGTTCAGAGAGGCTGATTTTCTGTTTCAAAGCCACATGAATCTCCGGACTTAAACCAGAGCCTAATTTCGTTTTCTTTGCTGGATTATCGTAATAATAACGGATCAGGTTGGTATTCCGGGTTAATACAATAATCACGTCCTCATCTACGACATAGCATAAATGTTCATCGGGGAAAGAAGATTTTGCCAAAGTTAAAATCATTTTAAGAGCAGACTCGGCTGGAACAGAAACGGATTCTGTCGTGAAGCCTCCCAGCGGACTGTCGGGAGTAATAAAAAAATTCTCGCTGAGTTCTTTATCTATGACCACAATCGTCAGATGCGGCTCCACGGATGTGCGAAGCTCTTCAATGGCTTTGCCGAAGGTCATGTCCTCACGAAATAGACTGACTGTGATTGACTGTTTTAATTGATCTTTCAAGCGGCTGTTTTCATTGATCTGCATTAACGATGAAGCATCCATGACAGGATGAGACCAAAATGCTTTCATCATCTCTGAAGAAATAATCCATATTACCCCATCAGATGTAGCGTATGTGACATGTGTAGCGTTGTTGTTGCTTGCGGAGTCCAGTATTTTGTCCAATGCAGAGGCAAGGGTAATGTCGGAATACTCATCAGGATGAAGTGTGATTTCAGACCCAGGCTCAACGAAAGCATTCTCGATGAGGTCTGCCGATGCAATCAGAATCGGTAGATGCGGCGTTACCGCCTGGCTTACCGCATGGATGCAGTCGATAAATGCCATCTCTTCTTTTAGATTGAGACTCACCTTTTGCTCAAGCCGAGCCATCAGGTTTTTATCCTGTTCGGTCATTTCCAGCACGGGTGCAGAGTCTTTATCTAAATTTTCTGATAAGCCAGTTCCTGTGGAAATAGTCTGTATCTGAGGGGCAACTGTTTCTTGCTGCTCGCTTGCCCGTTGCTCTTTCCGAGTACCCACCCGCTTTGTCAGAACATAATCAAAGCATCTGGTTGTACGAGCCTGAACATGAGCTGTAAACCGCCCATGTTGTGCATCGTGCTTGACATATTCTACATTTGATTGATCTGACGACAAATCAGCACTGAATATCAAATCCCACGAATCCGTATTAAAATTCCGCGTGACCTCAAAGTCCGCCGGAATATCCCGCGTATTGGTCAGCTTGATTTGCCAGGTCTCGATTTCATCCCAGCCGGCAATGTCGCCCTTGTCATTAAACAAATAATTCTCCGTCCGGCTGTCCATCAGCACTGGTTCCACCTTGACCAGCGTATCGGCCCCGAGGTTGAGTTCCACCGCTTCGTTGACCGGGATATACTTGATATCCGCACCGCCGACATAAGAGGTATTCTGCTGGTCGTTGACCTGCCGGTACAGTTTCATCGTGCCGTTGGGCAGGGGGGTGGTGCCGAGTTTATGCTCCGAATCGTTGGCAAACGAGACCAAACGTATCGTCTGTGTGCCGTAACGGTCTTCATCATATTTATACAGGCTCTTGATGGGAATATCCGACACATCCAGCGAAGGCAGCCGCTTGGCCCATTCGTTAGGCAGGTCCTCGGTGCCTTCAATGGTATAAAGAAAATATTCACTTAGACCCTCTTTGGCAATCGTTTTGAAATCATAATAAAAGGCTCCGCCGCCCATGCCCCCCATCCTGCCCCACATCGGACCGTTCACTTCCAATCCAAATGAATCAAACAATTCCTGACCGTCTTTATCACGGAGTCCTTTAAGCTTCGCTCCACGGCTTAGACTTTCCAATTCCCCCGATTCCACTTCCGGCCCATAGGGATATTGCCGCCCGGCCAAAAGCGAAATTTGATCCAGCAAATGCACCTGCCCGATAATCAGCCGGGTCTGGACGTTTTCATAATCCTGACCGGAGTTATTCTGCACCCGGACATAATTTTTCAATTGCATGGTTTTTTCGTCGGGGCTGATTATGCCCTCATAAAACGCCCGCCACGATAGCCCGCTGATAAAGTAGGTAATCTCGAACGACACGGAACCCTCGACCTCCGAGCGAATCAGCCACCGGCCGATATCCTGAAGCCGTGCGGGGTAAACAAGCTGCTGAACATCGATTTTGTCGGCATGCTCCAGCGGCCGCAGCGACAGCGACGTCGGATCAATCATCGTCTTGGCCCACATGAACTGCAGCCAGTTCCACCCGGCCTTGAGCGTCAGCCTGCGGGTATCCCGCACCAGCGTCAGGTCGGCGGAGTTGTAAATGGTCACCTGCATCTGGTCGGGCTTGGGCAAAACCACCAGTTCTATCGCACTGGCCGGGGCGAAGGGGGGCTTGTCCGGAATATCTTCCTGCGGGATAATCTTTGCCGTCGCAGGAACTCCAACAGAGGCAAGACCTTCGGTTTTTATGGCGACAGGTTCAGGTGCCATCGGGGCTGCTGACCGCGTCAGGCTGTGAGCCACCGATTTATCCTCGATTTTCTGTGCCGAATCCTGCCAATAGGATTGCACAACAAAAAGCACCCCCGCTGCAAGCAGAATCACCGCCGCCGGCGCCATCCACTTTAATCCTGTCCAGGGTGTCACTGTCGGCAGGGGTTTTGTCTGACGGAGTGACGCGAGTGTCTTCTGGATCAGTTCATCCGGCAAAGTCGCATCCTCATTATTCAATACATCCAGTGTCGAAAATTGCCGCCGGAGTCCTTCCAGCTTTTGACGGCACAAGCTGCATTCATTCAAATGTGCGGCAGCCTCCTGCCGCTGGGCTTCCTCCAGCAGGTCGAATTGATATTGAATCAGGTTATCCTGGGTCAGATGAGATTTCATATCTGTCCTTCGCCTCCGTCAGGCAGCAAGACCGCCAGCCGCTTCAGTGCCCGGAACATCGTGGTCTTGACAGTCCCGATGGAACAATTCAATGTCTCTGCGATTTGCTTGTAACTCAATTTTTGATAATAGTTTAAAACCAGCGTAATCCGCTGCTGTTCCGGCAGTCTCATCAAGGCCTGCCGGACATCCCGCCGGCGTTCTTCGGCAAGGGCAATCGCCGACGGTTCCATCTCACTGCTTGAGGCAATCTGGTCAGCACTCAGGCAATGTCTGCCATCCGCGCAGTCGGCATCACTGTTCAACGATAGGGTGTGCGTCTGTTTTTCTTTGCGGAAGCTGTTGATGGCAGTGTTGGTGGCTATCGCGTAAATCCACGGCCTTAAGTCCGTCCCGCGAAAATCCCCCACCTTCTCAAAGGCTCTTCGGAAGGTCTCCTGAAACAAATCATCGGCTTTATTGGTGTCTTTGACCATTTTGACAAGATATCCGTACACGGCAGGCCCGTGACGCCGGATGAGGGTCTCGAAGGCGTCAGCTTTGCCGTTCAAATGTGACTCTATCAGAATTCGGTCGCTGTATTCCATGTTATTTGTCAATCCCGTTCTATCTCCTTTGACAAACATGGTACCCAAAAGGTTGACAAAAAAGTGTAAAAACCCTGTAAAATTATTTACAAAGCATAGGATATATACTGATCCTGCTTGAAATTTTCCGGTTCGTCGCGGCTAAGTATAGCAGCTTCAAGCGCTTGCTTCTTTTGCTCGCGGAATAATCATACCCGTTGGGTATATATATGTTGCTATACATTGTCTTGCCTGACTATTTCGCCGGTACTGAAGGGCGTGGCGCTGCGGATTGAGCCGGGATTCTCAGCACCGCCGGTTTCAGGCCTTCACCTGCGCCGGTCACAGTGATATCGCCTGTCTGCCCGGTAGATTGAATAATAACCTGGGCCAGACCGTTGAAGGTCTTGCGTTTCCACGTTGGCAGGATGGGCTTTTCCAGAAACAGCAGCGAGGCCCCTTTGTTAATGCCGCCCGGACCATCAAAATTGACCACCGCGACCGCGATAGAGTTGGTTCCGGGATGCAGGAAGGATTTGATATCAATAGCCGGGGCGGCCCTCCAGTCCATCGATTGGCCGGCCTCTTTCCCGTTGACATAAATCCAGCCTTGCTGGTCAATACAGCCAAACGACAGCAGAACTTTATCTGCGGCAAGGTCCGATTCAGAAACGGCTGCTGTGCTGCGAAAGATGCCATGTTCATCCCAGGTCAGCGGGCCGGTCTCGGAACGGATGTTGTGTTTTGCCCAGGCCGAATCGTCAAAGTCGGCGGCGATTTCTGCAAGGTCTTTCCGGCGCGCATCGCCGACTTTCTTCCACGTCCAGTTCCCCACCGGCGCAGACCGCATCGGTCGCTGCGTCAAAAAAACATCGGGTTCATGTGAGGATGGATTGCCGTTGCCGACACCGATAATACTGGCCGGTCCTTCGATGGAAAAGGTAATGTCGTTATCTGCTGTGGGGACCCTCCGCCCCTGTGCATCCTGAATCTCGACAGTAATAATAGCCGCATCTTCACCATCAGCCTTGAGGGTATTGCGAAACGGTGTCAGCGTAATGGCCGCTGGCTCGCCTGCGGTTTCAACGCGGCAGGTAGTGATTTCTTTGCCATTTTTGTACCCGCGAGCCAGCAGGGCACCCGGCTGATAGATCGCCTTCCATTCCAAATGCGAATTGGCTTCCATCTTCTTTTTGCCTAAGCTCTTGTCGTTGCAGAATAATTCCACCTCGTCGCAATTGCTGTCGCAGCGGACAGTGAACTCCTGACCTTCTTTGCCCGGCCAGGTCCAGTGGGGCGACAGGTGCAGCACCGGCTGGTCTGTCCACCACGATTTGAGATAATAGAAGCTGTCTTTGGGGAAACCGCAGGTGTCGAGGATGCCGCACTGCGAACTGATGGCCGGGAAGTTGAACGGCGT
>DLFY01000040.1:0-5330 GCA_002482415.1 Phycisphaerales bacterium UBA7708 | reverse complement strand
TGCCGCCGGAGTTTCCGCTTTCAAGGGCGGCGATATGGGCGTTGGGCCGGTCGTCAAAATAAATGCCCCGCGTGCCCTGGGTGGTGGTTTCTTCCGTGCCGACCCCCGGCTGGTTGGGGAATTTGGCATGGTGCTGGTCGGTGCTGCCGTGGGAGATATAGTTATAGCCCATGACATCGACGACCGTCGAGATGCCGTATCCCCANNCCCCAGCCGCCGCTGATGGCAACGGTAATCCGGCGGGTCGGGTCCAGCCGTTGAGCAAACGCCTGCATCTCAGAAGCAATCCGTGCCCCCATGATATTGCCTTCAATGGCCCATTCCTCGTTGCCCAGCGACCAGAGGATAACACTGGGGTGATTCCGGTCACGCAAAATCATGGTCTTGAGCTGTTCCTGAATCTCAGGCGAGGTTCCCATCAGGCGGTTTTCGTCGATGACCAGCATGCCCAGCCGGTCGCAGGCGTCCAGCAGTTCCGGGGTCGGCGGATTATGCGAACAGCGGTAGGCATTGGAGCCCATGTCTTTAAGACGGGCAATGCGGAATTCCTGCAGAGCATCCGGAATAGCCGCGCCGACCCCCGCGTGGTCCTGGTGATTGTTGGTGCCTTTGAGTTTGACGGATTTGCCGTTCAGAAAGAAGCCCTTATCCGGGTCAAAACGAATGGTGCGAATGCCGAATGGGGTTTCAACCCTGTCAATCGTTTTTCCATCACATTGAATGAGGGTGACAAGCTTATAGAGATAGGGGGATTCAAGCGACCAGAGCTTTGGGGTATTCACGGTTAAGGTGCATGGAAAATCGGAGGTCTGGCCTGCCGTCAGGGACTGGTTCTTGAGCTGCTGAGCTGTCGTGGATTTGCCCTCAGCATCCAAAATGGTGTGGACAATCTCAAATTCCTGGCTGGAATCGTATTGATTGATGACCGTGGTTTGGACGGTGACAAGGGCGGTATCGTTTTTGGTTTCAGTGTGAACGAAGATTCCATACGGCGTGATATGCAGCGGTGCGGTCTTGACTAACCAGACATGGCGATAGATGCCTGCGCCCTCATAAAACCAGCCTTCCTCCATGGTGGCATCCACCCGGACCGCGATGGTATTGTTCTGGCCGTAATTCAGGTAGGGGGTGATGTCATAACGAAAGCTCGTGTATCCGCTGGGCTGCCGGCCGAGGTAATGGCCGTTGACCCAGACCATCGAATCCCGAAAGACGCCGTCGAATTCCACGCTGATACGCTGACCCAGATCGGATTCCGGGATGGCAAAAACCTTGCGGTACCAGCCGACACTGGTTTCGGGAAATTTCCGGCCCAGGGCCTTGTAGCCGTGGCTGTGGCTGCCGTTGGCGTCAAAGGGAAGTTCGACCGCCCAGTCGTGCGGCAGGTTGAGCTGACGCCAGGTGATATCGTTATAGTTGGCCGCCGCAGGGCCATCACCATAGCCTGCCTTGGCCAGATATGAGAAAAAGCCGGTGGCATGATTGAAGTCGTTTTGGGTATCAGAGGGATGGCCGAAGGCAAATCGCCAGTCGAAATCCATCAGCAGACGCTCTCTGCTTTGAGAGGGCCGGGCCGCGGTTGAGTCGGCTGCGGCGGACCAGCCTGCAAGAAGACCTGAAAGCAACGCACAGGACATGACGTAACGATACCGTGGACTTGCCATAGACACCTCCGACGACGTTATTGTGTTTTGTTCTGATTTCTATTCTTTGGGTGCCAGTTCCGACAGGCGTTTGGCTAACAGCTCCGTGACGACTTTGGGATTGGCCTTGCCTTTGCTTTTCTTGATGACCTGCCCGGTCAGAAAGCCCTGGGCCTTCTGGGCCTTTTTGCTGTTGGTGATGATGTCCTGGACCGCTTCGGCATTTTCAGCCAGCACTTCGTTGACTAAGGCCTCAATCGCGCCGGTGTCGCTGGTTTGAATCAGGTTTTCGGCTTTGGCGATGTCTTCAGGGTTGGTATCCGTGCCGGGCATCTTGGCGTAGATGGATGCGGCTGCGGTGGCGCTGATGAGTCCCTTGTCGGCCATCTGAGCCAGCTTGGCCAGGTTCTGGGGGCTGATGTCGAGCTGATCTACGGACGTATTGCTCTGGTTGGCCAGCTTCTGGCCGATCTGGGTAATCAGATTGCAGGCCCGCTTGGGTTCGGCCCCGGCCTTGACCACAGCATCAAAATAGTCCGCGGTTGCCTTGTCGCCCGTGACCACAGCCGCGTCGTAATCGCTCAGGCCGTAGTCGGTGACAAAGCGTTTTTGTTTCTGCAGAGGCAGCTCGCCCAGGCGGGAACGTATCTGTTCAAACCAGACATCGTCCATTTCCACCGGCACCAGGTCCGGCTCGGGGAAGTAGCGGTAATCGTGGGCCTCTTCCTTCTCACGCTGAAGCACGGTCATCTGGTTGACATCGTCCCAGCCGTAGGTTCGCTTGTTGCCCATCTGCATCGTCTTGCCGGTTTCGAGAAACTCCTCGAGCTGACGCTGGATTTCGTACGCTACGCTGCGTTCAATGGCCCGGAACGAGTTGAGGTTTTTAATTTCGCAAATCGGGGTTTTATAAGTCTGGCCGTCTTTGTAGATGTGCAGGTTGACATTCGGCTCAAACCGCATGTGGCCTTTCTGCATATCACCTTCCGAGACACCCAGATACCGGACGATACGCTGGAGTTCCTGGGCCATCTGGCGGACTTCGGCGGGGTGATTCATATCCGGGGCGGTGACGATTTCCAGCAGCGGTGCCCCGGCCCGGTTCAGGTCGATAGCCGAGAAGCTGCCCAGTTCGTGGTTGTTCTTGCCGGCATCTTCTTCGAGGTGAGCGCGGATGATGCCGACACGTTTGATGCTGCCGTCTTCCAGCGGGATTTCGATGAAGCCGTTTTCGCTCAGCGGCAGGTCGTACTGGCTGATCTGATAATTCTTCGGCAGGTCGGGGTAGTAGTAGCTTTTGCGGTCCCACTTGGTGAAGCGGGCAATGCTGCAATTGAGGGCCATCGCCGTCAGCACTGCACATTCGTAGGCGTGCTTGTTCATCACCGGCAGCGACCCCGGCATCCCGATGCACACCGGGCAGGTCCGGCTGTTGGGTGTGCCGCCATAGGCCAGCTCGCAGCCGCAGAACATCTTGGTCTTTGCAGCCAGATGAACGTGAATTTCCAGTCCAACGATAACTTTATAATCAACTTTCGCTGCCATTGGCATTGTTCCTTATAAGGCAGGTTTCTGCAGGTGATAGTCTGTTTTGCTTTCGAACATCGCGGCGATGCGGAGCAGTTTGTCTTCGCTGAAGGTCGGGCCGATGATCTGCAGGCCGACCGGCAGGCGATTGCTGTCGAATCCGCAGGGGATACTGATGCCCGGCACGCCGGCCAGGTTGACCGCGATAGTATAAATGTCGGCCAGATACATCTGCAGCGGGTCGCTGGTCTTTTCACCGATTTTGAATGCGGTACTGGGTGCGACCGGCATCATCAGGCAGTCAGCCTTTGCAAAGGCTTCGGTAAAGTCTTTGCGGATGAGGTTGCGGACCTTGAGGGCCTTGAGGTAATAGGCGTCATAATAGCCGCTGGACAGGGCGAATGTGCCCAGCATAATCCGGCGTTTGACTTCGGCACCAAACCCTTCGGCGCGGGATTTGGAATAGACTTCCACGTAATCGCGGGCGCTGGGTGAGCGGTAGCCGTAGTGGCAGCCGTCAAAGCGGGCCAGGTTGCTGGAAGCTTCGGCGGTGGCGATGACGTAATAGGCCGCGATGGAGTAGTCGAAATGCGGCATCCGGACTTCGACGAGGCTGGCCCCGAGGGATTTATACAATTCCAGTGCGGCTTTGACCGCATCACGAACGGGGGCTTCGGCCTGTTCGATAAACTGCGGCACGTATGCGATTTTCAGGCCTGTTACGGCCTGTTCGAGGGCATTCAGATAATCCGGCACGGCGGCGGTTTCGGTATTGACGGAGGTGCTGTCGCGTTCGTCGTGGCCGGCCAGGACTTGCAGCAGGATGGCGGCATCTTTGACACAGGTGGTCATTGGGCCGATCTGGTCGAGGCTGGAACCGTAAGCCACCAGGCCATAACGGGAAACTCTGCCATAGGTCGGCTTGAGGCCGACGATGCCGCAAAACGAAGCGGGCTGACGGATGGAACCGCCGGTATCGGAACCGAGAGCGGCACAGCACAGGCCCGCTGCGACGGCTGCGGCCGAACCGCCGCTGGAACCGCCGGGGACGCGGGTTTTGTCCCAGGGATTGACGGTCTTTTGGAGGCCGGAGTTTTCGGTGCTGGAACCCATTGCGAATTCGTCGAGATTGGTCTTGCCGAGGATAACCGCATCCGCGGCAAGGAGTTTCTCGACCACGTGGGCATTGTAGGGGGGCTTGAAGTTGCCCAGAATCTTGGAGCCGCAGGTGGTCAGGCCTTCGGTATAGCAGAGGTTGTCTTTGATAGCGATGGGAACACCAGCCAATGGGCCGACGGGCTGGCCGGCCGCGATTTTGTCATCCACGGCCTTGGCCTGTTCTAAAGCCTTGTCTGCAAAGACGCTCAGGTAGGCCCCAATTGCGGAGTCATAACGACTGATGCGGTCGAGGATAGCCTGGGTAATGTCCCGGCTTTTAACCCGGCCGGCGGCGATGTCCTGTTTAAGTTTGAAGACTGTTAAGTGGTCAGTCATAATTTATAGTCCTGATAAAAAGCGGTTAAGCTCCGGAATTGTCATCGAGAATTTGCGGCACCTTGTAGAAATCATCCACACGGTCGGGGGCGTTGGCCAGAGCCTGTTCGGTTGGCAGCGACGCCCGTGGTGTGTCTGGCCGGAAGACGTTGTGCACCGGCAGGCTGTGGGCCAGCGGTTCTACATTTTTTGTGTCCAGTTCGTTGAGTTTCTGGATGTATTCAACAATGGACGACAATTGTCCACTGAACAAATCCAGTTCCTGGTCGGTCAAATCGAGTCGCGACAGGTGGGCGACCCGTTCAACCTGCTGACGATTAATTTGATTGCTCATAAGTATCTCAAAATCAAAGACATAGTTTTATACCCAACGGGTATGATTATTCCGCGAGTAAAAGCAGCACGTGGTTGAAGCCACTGTACTTAGCCGCGCCGAAACGGGAAATTTCAAGTACGATCAGCATATTATGCGGTCTTTTATCGGCCAATTGCGTAAGATAACACGATTTTGTCGTTCCGGCAAGACGGCGCAGCCACAGATTTCGCAGATTACACAAATTTAAAATAGCTTTGTTTTGTGAAATGGCTTCCAGCGGCCGGCTTCCAGCAGCCAGCAGGTTGGATCGTTTTCTTATATTCGGTTGTCTTTGCGTGTTATTCATTTTT
>DLFY01000185.1 GCA_002482415.1 Phycisphaerales bacterium UBA7708 | reverse complement strand
GTGCCGATGGAACAGGAACAAGCCTGCAGCACAAGCATCTGTCAGAAGCCGATGCCGGGCTGTTGTATTCCAATGACCCAGCCAATTGGTGTGATGGGCAGCCTGACCCGGGGCAGTGAGGTCCTATTCAAACCCTGAAATTTCCAATTATGAGTGTTTTGGGCAGGGGATAACCAATAAAAAAGGCAAGACGTTCAGGCGTCTTGCCTTATGAATGATCAACAGAACGCTGAGCTTACTCAGCGGCTTTGGCGGCAGGTTTATAGTTCCGCTTGGGGGGCTTGACGACCAGACCCATCTTGATTGCCTTGGCCGAGGCCCGAATGCGGGTAACCTTGCCATTAATGACGGCACGGACTGTCTGTACGTTAGCCTTGAATTTCCGTTTGGTGATGCCGGTAATTTTGCGACCGACGCCGCCCAGATACTTGGCTTTACCGCGACGGGCTATGCTCCGTCCGAACGTTGTTTTCTTACCTGTAAATACGCATACTCTTGACATATCTGACTCCTGTTTTCGATTCAGCAGGGTATTGCTGGATTATCCGCACCTTTCTCTCTCAACGAAAGACCCATTACTATAGTGATTTAGATGAATTTTGCAAGTGATTTTGGCTATTTTTTTGTAATTTGTTTGCAGGTGGCGGCTGCATAATGTATAAGTAGTTTCCTATTATGGACTTATGTTTAATAAAAGGGTGGTGAATGTCAGCGTTTCAACAATTACATGGTGGAGACATCTTGTATTCCAGGCGGTGGACTTCACTGCCGCCTGTATTTTCGGCTGCCGGCGTTTTGTTCCTTGCATTCGGGGGGCAGATTCTATATATTTTATAATCTGTTTATTTGGATATACTTATGACGATTCAGAAAGAACAATATAAAAGAGCGCTAACCTGCCTGATGGCAGCCAAACGCGTGTTGATTACGACGCATATCCGCCCGGACGGCGATGCCTGCGGCTGTGTGCGGGCGATGATGGAAGGCCTTACTGCGGCCGGCAAAGAGGTTGAGGGACTGTTTTTGTCGCCTCTGGCAAGCTGGTATGAGTCAATGTTTGAGACCCGCGTTGCGGTTTTGAATAACGATATCAAAAAAGAGGAACTTGATCATTACTATCGCGATATTGACCTGATTGTGATAGTCGATACGAATAGTCTTGTACAGCTTCCAGGCCTTGAAGAATGGATCAAAAAATGCGGCAAGACGATACTGGTTATAGACCATCACGTTACCGGAGATGGTCTTGGGACGGTGGAGCTGGTTGATTCTTCGGCGTCGGCGGCGGGGGAAATCGTCTATGATTTCTTCAAGTCGGTCGGCTGGGCGATTACGCCGGCGGTTGCGGAGGCAATTTTTATCGCGATTTCGACGGATACCGGCTGGTTCAAGTACGGCAATGCGGATTGCCGGATTTTCCATACCGCGGCGGAACTGATTGAGGCCGGGGTGCGGCCCAACGATGTGTATCGCAAGATGTATCAGAGCTTTACGCCGGCCCGACTGAAGCTGATGACACGGATGCTGGAACATCTGGAACTGCACGAAGGCGGGCGAATTGCCACACAGTATATCCTTCGCAGGGATTTTGACGAGACGGGCTCGTCCGGGCCGGATACGGAAAATCTGATTGACGAGTGTCAGCGTATTCAGACGGTGGAAGTGGCGACGCTGTTTGTGGAACTGGCCGACGGCCGATTCCGCTGTTCGCTGCGAAGTAAAGGACGCGTGGACGTTCGGCAGATTGCTCAGAAATACGGCGGCGGGGGACATACCCTGGCGTCCGGCGTGAATCTGGAAGGTCCTCGCGAAAAGGCAATGGGAGCAATTTTAGCCGAGATTCGCCAGCAGCTTCAGACGGGATAAGTTGTCTGGGGTGTCGGTTGATTTTGCTGTATACGCAACAGGTATGATTAGAGCGACATCCGTCAGCGACGGTTGATGGTTTCTGCTTTAAGGCGTTGGCTCTATTGTGGGAATTGTTTTAGGGAGATGGGCATAATGGGAGATTGGGAGAGGAAGAATAAAAACTGGCGAATTACACAGAGTAAACGGCGAACATTAATTCGCCTTTTTGTGGCTGCTATTTTTATTTTTTCAATGCCAATATTTATTAATCGGCTATCTTTTTATTATTTTAATCAAAGGGCGCATAAGGAAATTGGTGAGTTAATACAGGAAATCGAAACATGCAAAAAAATACTGGTCGTAATCAGAACATCTGAAGAATCTTTAGGCGATCCTTATACTCTGATATATAAAGATAGTGAGCACATACTTGATAGTCATGAATCTAAAAACAAAATCGCTGCTTTGTTGAAAGAGATCCATTTTACAGCATGTCGTAAAATGGAAAATCTTAAAACTATAGATCGAATAGTATTAATCATATTTTCTGCAGAAACCGTAAGAACGATTAATATTTGGGGAGACTCTTATTTATATTTTGATAATATCGATATCTTTGTGAATAATTTAGACATATTTGAATCAATAGAGAAAATAGCAGAGAAATAGAGGGTAATGGAAAAGCAACGAAGGAGAAATAATGGATAAATTAGAAGACATATTGTCGATGGCTGATCGTGCCGAGGCCTATTATCGTCTGGTTGAATATTTTGTATCTTGTTCGGATGCAGAACGCAACAGGATTCGCAATACCTGGGACTTTGGAAGAGAATGGGTCTATCCAAAAATGAAAACGCTTGTGCATGTGGATCCAAATCAGCGGTCATGTTATGAGCGCATCAGAGCCTCGCTCACATACTATGCAATTGTTAATTTCGAGTTAGACAAAGAAGATTTTCGTCAAGATTTTATGGGTATTGCCATATATTATCATGCTTTAAGAGAAATTAGGCATGATCCGGCAATTTTATTTGAAGAAACTGCACGAATGGCCTGTCCAGATATAGCCAGGCTATTACGAAGGTTTATCACAGAAAAGGAAGAAAATAAATCTTTAGACTATTTTGGTATCAAGAAAATTATTGACAAAGATGGGCAAGTTGTTTTTCAACATTGTTACTTTGAAGGTCCATACGATAGAGAAGAAATCTTAAAATGTGGAGAAAAGGAAAGAGCGTCGCGATTAAAAGATATATTACGGATAACGGATCGAGCTAAAGCTTATTTTTTGATGGTTGATCAGTTTATAGGGTCGTCAAATGCAGAGCGTAATCATATCCGCAGTTCCTGGAACTATGGGAAAAAATGGATTTATCCAAATCCATATATGCTTGCTCGTACCGATCCCGACCGGCAGTCATATTATAAGCGTATCAGGGCGTGCCTTATGTATTATGTCATAGCGGATTCAGAAATAGACCGGAAGGATTTCAGGCTTGGTTTTATTGATCTGTGTTTAATCTGTCATGCGTTGAATGAAATAGGATGGCATCCAACGAAATTGTTTAACGAGACGGCTAAAATGTCCAGCCCGGATATTGCTGAAGTTCTGCGAGGATTTGTCGCAGAAAAATTGGATTGGAAGAAATTTGTTGATAAGGATGGGCAAGTTCTTTTTCAAAATGAGTATTTAGAAAAGCCGTTTACCATAGAGGACGTCTTGAGACAGGCGAATGAGGAAACCTTGATCTTAAGGAGTAAAGATTTGTTGGGGAAGGACTATAATGGCAATTAATGATTTTCTTACAGCTTGCATACGCGAATGGTCACATAAAAACTATTCAGTGGCGATGTCTTGTGTTTGTAATGCGGTTGACGCTACAGCAAAGAAAGAGTACGGCACCACGAAAAATAAACAAAGGTGTCTCAAATTCTTAAATAAATATTTGGACATCATAACAGGAGTTGGTTTTGGTGGTGCTATTTTAGTTTCACCGGGTTCAACTTTAAGAATCCTTAATCCACTCGATCCTAATAAAACAGAAAATGTCACCGATATTATTTATGAGTCATTACGCTGCTATCTTACCCACGAAACCAGCTTGCCTCCAAACGTTGAATTTACAGATAGATCTTTCTATGGACGCGTAAACAATGCGTTTCAAATACCTACACGTCTTATTGCAGCCTTATTTCTTGCCGTAGTTGCTTCACCAGTAAATGCAGATATTTCAATTGCTGAATCATGCCAACTTATTCTTGATGGAAAAGTGGTACCAATTAACTCATTAGCTGGAGATGCATTAAAGGTGCGTCAATATCTTAGTTTGCCATAAATATGGGAATAACACAAGGATGTGCGATAGTATACAAGTATGCAAAGATGTAAAAGGCGACCAGCAGGTCGCGCCCTACAATAAAACGCTTTGGTTGCATAGCTTTAGGTGTGGAGGATGGTTCCGGTGGTTTCCACCGTCGGCTATTATGGCGTGATTCCTAAGGGCGCTCCACACGTATTGTGTAAGGAGGATGTTACAACTATCCAACGAATTGGTCAAAAATCCTGTTTTCATGGCTGATAGAGGCGATATACTTGACGGAAACATCACAAAAGAACAATGAAAGGGAAAACCGATGTCGGCTCGAAGACATGTTGCTTTATTCATGGGATTGTTAAGTCTATCTTTATCGACGCTGTCGTGTGCCGAGGGGGGCAAGCAGGATTGGCAGCTTGGGCCGTTTGTCCGGCCGGTGAGCAAACCCGTTATCAGTCCCATCAAAGACACCGTTTTTGCCTGCCCGATGGTCGGCAAAGATATTCTCTGGCAGCAGAGCGACACCTTCAATCCCGCGGCGGTGGTCTATCAGAACAAGATTGTCGTGCTGTACCGGGCCGAGGATGGCACCGGCGACGGCATTGGTAAACATACCTCGCGGGTCGGGTATGCTGAGTCGTCGGATGGTCTCACTTTCGAGCGGCTGCCTGTGCCGGTCCTGTATCCTGATGAAGATGCGTGGAAGGCCTATGAATGGCGGGGCGGCTGCGAAGACCCCCGCGTGGTCGAAGGCCCGGACGGGACATATTATATCTACTATACGATGTGGAATCGCGACACGCCGGGGCAGGTTTCGCGTTCAGCCCGTATCGGGGTGGCCTCCTCCAAAGACCTGAAACACTGGACCAAGTTCGGCCCGATTTTCAAAGACGCCCACGGCGGCAAATTCGTCGATAGCTGGAACAAGTCCGCGTCCGTCGTGACGGCGATTCACGGTGGCCGGCTGGTGGCCCAGAAGATTAACGGCAAATACTGGATGTACTGGGGCGAGGCGGCGATTCACGCGGCGACCTCGGATGATTTGATTCACTGGACGCCAGCCGTCAATGACAAGGGCGACCTGATTGCCCTGATTAAGCCGCGAGCCGACAAGTTTGACAGTCTGTTGACCGAGGCAGGGCCGCCGGCGGTAGTGACGGACAAAGGGATTGTCCTGATTTATAACGGTAAAAACAGCGGGGCGGATAAGTCCGTCGGCAAGGGGGCGTATGCGGCCGGGCAGCTTCTTCTGGATAAAACCGATCCGATGCGGGTGCTGGACCGATGCGAGGAGACGTTCTTCAAGCCGGAGATGGATTTCGAGAAGACCGGCCAGTACACCGATGGCACTGTCTTTGTGGAGGGGCNNCGGTTTATTTTCAGGGTAAATGGATTCTCTATTACGGGACGGCCGATTCGTTTGTCGGGGTGGCGGTTTGCGAGAAAAAATAATCCTCAGGCAATAATATAAAATATAGCATATCAAAAAATAGGGATACAAAGGGTCTCCGACTTGCTTTGACACCTCCAAAAGGGGCGTTGCGGGGTCGTTTTTGTGGCCGGGCGGGGCAAAAGCATTGACAGGCTATGGATTTAGAGGTACCTTATCGGCTTTGCCTTAAGATGACTATTTGATATAGGATTGGCCAACGTATGAAAATCTCAATGAAATGGCTGCGGGATTATATCGATATTTCCGGCTACACGGCTGAGCAGATCGGCTCGACGCTCAGTGACCGTGGGCTGCCGATTGAATCGATTACCCCGTTTGAAGATGATACGGTGATCGATGTGGAGATTACTAGCAATCGCGGCGATTGCCTGAGTCATATCGGCATCGCCCGGGAGCTGTCGGCAGCGTGGGGCAGGCCTTTGACGCTGCCGCAGGTCGAGTATGCCGAATCCGGCCGCGAGGCAAGTCAGCTTGTGGATGTTGCCATTGCCGAACCTGCCCTGTGCGGGCGATACACGGCGCGGGTGATTGAAGGGGTCAAGATCGGGCCGTCGCCGGAGTGGGTGCAGAAACGTCTTGAGGCGGTGGGGCTTCGCAGTGTGAACAATGTGGTGGATGCGACCAATTATGCGATGATGGAACATGGTCAGCCGCCGCACGCGTTTGATTATGATAAGATTGGCGGCAAGAAGATTATCGTTCGCAAGGCCGTGGCCGGTGAGCGTATCGTCAGCATTGACGGCAGCAAGTGTGACCTGGCGGATTCGATGCTGGTGATCGCGGATGAAAAACATCCGGTTGCGATTGCCGGGGTCATGGGCGGACTTGAGACCGAAGTGAGCAATGCGACGGTCAATATCCTTCTGGAAGAGGCGCAATTCGATCCGGTGTGTATTCGTCGGACGTCGCGCCGGTTGGCGCTGCCTTCGGAGGCCTCGTACCGGTTCGAACGTCTGGTCGATACGGACCATATCGAATGGGCGTCCCGCAGGTGTGCTCAATTGATTGTGCAGTGGGCAGGCGGGTCC
>DLFY01000078.1:15613-15808 GCA_002482415.1 Phycisphaerales bacterium UBA7708 | reverse complement strand
GGGAGCCGCATTTTGAAGCACAGACCAAGGTCCGTTTGTCCAATCCGGAAGTCGGAACCTTTGTTGAAACCATGTTGAATGAGCAGCTTGCGACATACCTGGAAGAAAATCCGGGAATTGCGAAAAAGCTGCTGAGCAAGGCTATTCAGGCAGCGGCAGCCCGTGAGGCGGCCCGCAAGGCCCGGGAACTGACGC
>DLFY01000078.1:0-15592 GCA_002482415.1 Phycisphaerales bacterium UBA7708 | reverse complement strand
GCGGAGCCAACCTGCCGGGCAAATTGTGGGATTGTGCCAGCAAAGATACAATTAAGACAGAAGTCTTCATTGTTGAGGGTGATTCTGCCGGCGGCTCCGCCAAAGGCGGACGTGACCGCAATCTGCAGGCCATTCTGCCGCTTAAAGGCAAGATTCTCAATGTGGAAAAAGCCCGCATCGAAAAAATGCTGGGGCATGAAGAAATTCGCACCATTATCAGTGCGCTGGGCACCGGGATCGGCACGGATGATTTTAATCTGGAAAAATGCCGTTACGGCAAGGTCATTATGATGACCGACGCCGATGTGGACGGGGCGCACATTCGGACGCTGCTGCTGACGTTTTTCTTCCGGCAGATGCCATTATTGATTGAGAATGAACGGGTGTTTATTGCCCAGCCGCCCCTGTATGAGATTCAAACCAGAGGCCGCAAGCAATCCGAGTATGTGCTCAACGAAAACCAGATGCGCAAGCGAATGGAAAATAACGGTCTTGAGGGGACTGTGCTGCTGGTTCACCGGCCTCATCAGGCACCACTGACGATTGAGCAGGCCAAGCTGGCTCTGTTGGTGAAGATTTTAAACGACGCCGAGCGCAGCATCAATGTATTGGAGCGGCGCGGTATTTTGTTTAAGAAATTTATATCCGACTTTTATGACGGTATCCGCCTGCCGGACTATTTTATTCGTTTTGAGGGACAACATGAGTTTTTCTACGACCGGGACAGTTTTGACCGGCGCGTGGCGGAACTGAAAGCGGCCCGCGGAGAAGAAGAGGCCCAGGAAGACGGATTCGCCGCCGAGGAATTGCATGAGGTAATGCGGCTTAACGAAATTAACGCCCGCCTGGTGCAGGATTATGAGCTGGATATGCGGGATTACCTGGCTCTGCCCTCTCAGAATATCATGGATGAAGATGCCGGCAGTCGTTTTGAATTGAAAAATGGCGCTGAGCAGTATCGGCTTCATACACTGGATCAGGTCGGTCACGGCATTCGTCAGATTGGCGCCCGCGATGTGGAAATCAAGCGGTTTAAAGGTCTTGGTGAGATGAACAGCGACCAGCTCTGGAGTACCACCATGGATCCGGCCCAGCGGACGCTGCTGAAAGTGACGATGGAAGACGCCGGGCAGGCTGACCGGATGTTCAGTATTTTGATGGGTGAAGATGTCGAAAAACGGCGGAATTTCATCCAGGAACACGCATTGGAAGTGCAGAATCTGGATATCTAAAGATTTTGGGCCGATTGTGCCGACATAATACAGGGGAAAGTATGTCCATTTAAGGACATGACGCTTCTCCTAAAGTGAGATTGGCCCATAATTGACAAAGGGAGTCGAAAATGGACACATTATTAAAAGTAACAATGATAGTTTTAGTGCTGGCGGTCGTTGGTTGCGGACCTGAGAAAAAGCCGGTCGGGCCGGATACGGAAGAAAGTCTGCTGCTCCAGATCGATCAGAAATTCGAAAATCCGGATGCGCATTACAAGCTGGCCAAAATCTATCATTCGCAGGGACAATGGATTAAGGCCGAATATGAATACAATATCGCGATTGGTTTTGCTCCGCTCAACAAGTGGCCCGAGGCGGGATTGGTCAAGCTCTATGAAGAGACAGGCAAACCCGACAGAGCGGCTGCCGCCCGGGATAAAGCCACACGGACCTGTAATACCGATAAAGAGCTGATTATGCTGGCCAAAGCCCTGCAAAGAGAAAACTTAAACGAGCATGCCAAGCTGGTTTATGAATATGCCCTGACGGTTGCGAAGAATAAAGGCGGTATCTATAAGGAAATGGGCTATTACTACCTGACGATTGGGGATAAGGTTCGGGCCGAAGATGCCTTCCGCAAAAGTCTGGAGATTCGTCCATATCAGCCGGATGTGTCGGCGGAACTGGGGCGCATGGGTGTCAAGGTGGTGGCTCCGGAAATTGTCCACCAGAATCCTTCAGGGGGTAATCCTGCCAATTCCCAGTATGAAGAAGAAGTGCTGCAGAAGAAATAATCATATTATCAGATTGATGAAGGCGGGTTTTAGGCCCGCCTTTTTTGTTTGGAACCAGATTGATTTGAGTCTGAAGGGGTGGAATTTATGATTGCATTTTTGCGTGAACTGGCTGCGGTGCCGTTTATGGTGCTGTATTTTGCAGCCAATTTCCTGAAGCTTCCCATAAGGGCGGCCCTTGCCCGTGGGGCCTGGGTCGTGAGCGGTCAGATTCAATGGGCTCAAACCTGGATTTGGCAAATGGCAAAAACACGCGGGCCCGGCCAGGCGGATGGATATGCCGAAGACTTGATTCGCAAAACCAGAGATGCACGAATACCTGGGGCCCTGGGATTATATGAATATGCACTCAATCATAATTCCGAATCTGCTTATCAATGGGCACGCAAAGGGGATGAGTTGTGCACACACCACAAAGAAGCACTGTTATCGCTCAAAATGATGCTCAGTAGTCGGTATCAGGAATACAACACGGCGACGATTGCTGAGGCGATTTTACAGCGGAATGATTTACCTATGGATCAGAGCCGGATCGCGCTGCTGGTGCAAATTTTCCAATTATTGGACAAAAAAGACTGGTCCCAGGCGGATGCCCGGATATCCCATATTCTTTCGGTGGAAGAGATTCCGGTATNNGGACTGTGTATATGGCCCAGGGACGGCAGGAACAGGCACAGCAGCAATTGGCCCTGGCTGAAAAAAAACTTGCCAAATCAGAGATATTGCGACATCAGGCATCTGGATTTTATTTACTGGATCGCATCGAGGATGCCCGGCAGTATCTTAAGAATGCGGTTGGACAGGGGTTGGATGTTCAAAATCTTCGTTTTTATGAACCGAAACTGGCCGAATTGCTGTCTGAACCTGAGACAAAGGCGAATCCATCCCAGCCGGAGGGGGTATAATGGTAGNNTTTTTATTTTTTGTACCGGGCTTTCTGGTGGGTTTTACGGTGCATGAAGCAGCTCATGCCCTGGTCAGCAAGTGGCTGGGTGACCGTTATGCGGAGAGTCAGGGTCGAATTTCACTGAATCCGCTGCGGCATTTGTCGCCGATGGGGACATTGATGATGTTTATTGCCGGGTTTGGCTGGGGTAAGCCGGTGCCGGTCAATTTGTATAATTACAAGCATCCCAAGCTGTATTATCTACTCAGTTCGCTGGCCGGGCCTGCGAGTAATATTTTGTTGTGTGTGCTAGCGCTGGCCGGACTGTATGGTTTAGCTTGGTTCGGCAAGCTGGAGATTGAGATATCTGACCATACTCGTAGGTATATCATCTATTATGGATGGCTGGTGTTGACGTCAATCCTATATATCAATGCAATATTGGCTGTGTTTAACTTAATCCCCATTCCGCCGCTGGACGGCAGCAAAATTTGGCCGTGCCTGATTCCAGGAATGCGGCCGGTGTGGACGGGGAAAGTGACTTGGCTATGGATTATTCTGCTGGTAGTGATGATGAAGGGGGATGTTACTTCCAAAATGATTATCAGTCCGGCCATTCAGTATATAAGTAATTTGATGCCAATCAGTTATGTAGAAGATGAATTAGATTACGATATCGAGAAACTGCCCGAGGGATTTCCCCCCGAAATGAAGTCCCCAGAAGGAGCGGCTCATATTTTTTATGAGTCTGATGATGACACTACTGACCCAAACTTATTTTATACGTATTTCTTTATGGAGGAACCATATCCAGCAACGCAATTTCGAAGACAGGTTGCTGAAAAATTATCTGGATTAGGCTGGTCTGAAACTAAACATACAAATGTGGACCATAATACTTGGCAATTAGGGGAAATTGTCCATGGAGAGCAAGAAGAGTATCGAGAGTTATCTTGGTTTCAAACTTGGGAAAAAGAGCAATATCGATTTCAACTTGTTTTGTCTTATTTTACAGATCCAAATGGGTGTAATCCGACAGATTCTTGGTTTTCTGTAGATTATATATATGCTATAAATGACCCAAATAATATATAATTATCAATATATTGTCTCGAAAAGTATTTTCTCACTCAATAAGAAAAGTCTTGCATTTATCTTCAACAATGCTACATTAGTCGCTTTATAGCCTATGTCGCACGGGGACATCCGGCGGTATCAGTACTGCCACGCGGGGCTGACAGATTCGCAGCATGGTCAGCTCAAGCCTCCGACAAGGCCCGGTCAATCTGTTTCTGAAACGGATTCTGCGACCAGCAAAAACATACAACTACGACGACTTGCAGCAGACGGATGTTTTGTCTGCGCAAGTTCTATTATTTGAGACAGTGATGCAGTCCATGAGGGACTGTTCAATACCCGGTGGTGTAATCGGTAACACTGGAGGTTTTGGCTCTCCCATTCCTGGTTCGAGTCCAGGCCGGGTAGGTTGATTGTGAATGGTTACTGTTCGAGATTAAGGCGGGTGTCGAGAGACATCTGAAATATACCCAACGGGTATGATTATGCCGCGAGCAAAAGAAGCACGTGGTTGAAACTGCGGTATTTAGCCGCGACGAACTGGGAAATTTCAAGTAGGATCAATATATAAAAAATGAATCATCATCCGACAACGATATTCAGCGGAACTGGAAATCCGCAACTGGCAGAGGCCATCAGCCGCTATTTGGGGCTGGAAACAGGTGTCGCCAAAATCTGGCGGTTTCCGGACGGCGAGAAGTGTATTCGTGTGGAATCCGACGTCCGCGGGCATGATTGTTTCGTGGTGCAGCCGACCTGTGCTCCGGTCGATGAGAATCTGGTGGAACTGCTGATTTATCTGGATTGCCTGGCTCGTGCCAGTGCGGCCCGTGTGACGGCGGTGGTGCCGTATTTTGGCTATGCCCGTCAGGACCGCAAGGACGCCGGCCGGGTGCCGATTACGGCCAAGATGGTGGCGAATCTGATTACCGCCGCCGGAGCGGATCGGGTGCTTGCCATCGACATGCACGCCAAGCAGCTTCAGGGATTCTTTGATATCCCGGTGGATCATCTGACGGCCGAGCCGGTGATGATCAAGTATCTGCGGAAAAAGGCGATTCCGGATTTGACGGTTGTGGCGCCGGATGTGGGCAATATGAAGACCGCCAGCCGTTATGCGACGGCGCTGGGGGCCGAGCTTGCAATTATCCACAAGCGGCGCATCAGCGGCAACGAAGTGACGTTTGATGAGATTATCGGCAACGTCGAAGACCGCAATATCATCATGTGTGACGATATGATTTCCACCGGCGGCACGATTACCGGTGCGGCCAACCTGGTCCGCCAGCGCGGCGCCAAAAAGATTTATGTCGGCGCCACACACGGTGTATTCTGCGGGCAGGCGATTGAGAAACTGCAGCAGGCGCCGATTGATGAAGTGATTGTCACCGATACGATGCGGCAGGATGAAAGCAGCAAAGCCCTGAATAATCTGACGGTTTTAAGTGTGGCCGAACTGCTGGGTGAGGCGATTCGCCGCATCCATGAGAATGAATCGCTCAGCGAGATGTTTGAAAAGCTGGGCAAGGCTTAAGCGATGAATGTTCTCGCGGTGCGGGCCGGTCCCGCGGTGCGATAACGAAAGCATAAGAAACAGCACGTGCGATGAGTATAGAACAGGCCGGGACCGCCGGCCGAAACCAGAACAAGTAGAGAGGTTCAGCTATGTCCGAAGTAATGTCATTAAGTGTGGAATTGAGAGAGCAGGTTGGCTCCAAGACGGCCTCCCGTCTTCGCGAGCAGGGTAAGCTGCCGGCGGTGATTTACGGTCACAAGCAGCAGTCGGTATCCGTGGCGCTGGATCAGCACAGTTTTGTGGAAAGTCTGCATCACGGCCATCGTATTTTCTCGGTCGATCTGCCGGAAGGCAAGCAGGCGCTGCTGCTGAAGGATCTTCAGTATGATTACCTGGGCAAGAAAGTGATTCATGTTGACATGGTTCGCGTGGATCTGAATGAACGGGTGACCGTGGAAGTTCCGGTGGTTTTGCGCGGCACAGCCAAAGGGGCTCAGCACGGCGGCGTGGTGGATCAGTTGATGAGCAGCCTGGAAATCGAATGCCCGGTCCTGGAAATCCCCGAAAGCATCCCGGTGGTGATCAAGGAGATGGAAGTGGGCGATTCCATTACGGTTGCCCAGGTTGCCCTGCCGGCCAATTGCGTACTGAAAAGCGATCCGAAGGCCCTGGTTGCGATTTGCCACGAGGTGGCCGAAGTCAAGACGACCGAGGAAATGCTGGCCGAACAGCCCGCTGCCCCGGAAGTCATCACCGAACGGGCACCCAAGGAAGGCGAAGAAGAGGCCAAATAAGCCTTTTCGGTTGGATGGGATTTTACGGGCTGCATGATGTCTGTGCGGCCTGATGAAATCAGGATGATGCAATGACCGGGATGAAACTGATTGTCGGGCTGGGAAATCCCGGAAAGGAATATGCCGGGACGCGGCATAATGTGGGTTTCGATGTCGTGGACGGGCTTGCCCGCCGGCTTGGGGCAGGCGTCGAACAGAAGAAATTCGGTTCGCTGTTCGGCGAAACCCTCCTGGATGAGTGCAAGGTGCTGCTGCTCAAGCCGCAGACGTATATGAATCTGAGCGGCCAGGCGGTGGCAACGGCGGCGGGTTTTTACAAGTTGCCGGCCGGCGATTTGATGGTGGTGGCCGACGATATGGCGCTGCGGCCCGGATTGATTCGGATTCGTCCGAGTGGCTCCAGCGGCGGTCATAACGGCCTGCGGGATATCATCAGCAGGCTGGGGACCGAGCAGTTTGCCAGACTGCGGGTCGGCATTGGCGCCAGCGAATATCCGGATACACGCGATTATGTGCTGGGTCGTCCGGGCCAAAAGGACGGTGAGCTGATTGCGTCAGCAATTGCCAGGTCACAGGACGCCCTGTTATGCTGGATCCGTGACGGCCTTGCGGCTGCGATGAATCGCTTTAACGAGCGGAATAATGCATCCTCCGCGACGGAAGAAAATAAAAGTTAAACCGGGTCGAAATCAGTCCCGGCGGGAAATGAAAAAAAAAACGAAACAAGAATCAATCATTCTGTTAGTCTTTTGGAGGTATCAAGTTTGGAAACAAAACGAGTTTATGAAGCGCTGTTCCTGGTCGATTCGGCCCTGGCCGCATCGCAATGGGATCATGTGATGGGAGTCATTCAGAAGATTCTGGATCGCGCCGAAGCGCGCGTGATTTCCATCCGCAAATGGGACGAACGCAAGCTGGCGTATGAAATCTCCGGTAAAAGCCGCGGGACTTATATCCTGGCTTATTTTGAATGCGGTTCATCCAAGATTCGTCCGATGGAACGCGATGTGCAGTTGTCTGAAGAGATTCTGCGGGTCCTGGTGGTTCGGACCGACCGGATGACTCAGAACGATATGGACAAGCCCACCCCTGCGATGCTCGGTCATGTGGACAGTGAAGCGGCTGCGCGGCCTGCAGAAGAGGTGGCTGAAGAAGCCCCGGCACAGGAAGTTGTTGAGTAAAGTGTACCCGCTTTCGCCGTCGGCTCGCGGATTTGGGCGGCCGGCAGGATGCAGCCGCGGTAAAAGCTGCATCGGCGAAGACACAAGAACATGGATGGCGTGCAGCCGGTGAAGAACCCTTTTTCGGAATGGTGTAGATTATGGCAAGTTTGAATAAAGTGCTGCTGATGGGCAATATGACGCGGGATCCGCAGATGTCGTACCTGCCCAGCCAGACGGCAGTGGTGGAATTCGGCCTGGCGATCACCCGCAAGTTCAAAAAACAGGACGGCTCCTGGGCCGAAGATACCTGCTTTGTGGATTGTCAGATGTTCGGCAAGCGTGCCGAGACGATTCAGAAGTATTTCAAAAAAGGCGAGCCGATTTTCGTGGAAGGCCGGCTGAAATTTGATTCCTGGCAGGGCCAGGACGGCGCCAAGCGCACCAAGCTGCGGGTTTTTGTCGAGAATTTTGAGTTTGTCGGCGGCGGCAAGCGTGCCGGCGGCCCCGGCGGCGGGCAGGAGATGGCCCCCGAGGCTCCCCCCGCGGACCTTGAGGCTCCCTTTGGCGCCGCAGGCGACGACGAGATACCTTTCTAAGACACAGTTGATGGATAAAGAAATCAGAAGCTAAGGTTTTGTGACTATACAGGATTGGATATGAAAAAAACAGCTCCAAACAAGAATTCGAACCGCAAGCGTAAAATGACCATGACCATTCGTGAGCAGACGCAGTGCCGGTTCTGTCGGGAAAAGAAGAAATTTATCGATTATAAGGATATTGACACACTGTCCAAACTGCTGACCAACCGGGGCAAGATTTTTTCCCGCAAGCGCAGCGGTAATTGTGCCGGGTGTCAGCGGAAAGTGAATCAGGCCATCAAGCGCGCCCGGTTTATGGGTCTGCTGCCGTTTACGGCCTAAACTGCGCTCGGCCCGGATGTGTGCCATTTCGCCTGAATGACAGGCGGATTCTGTGCGCCGCCCGGGACTGCGGGAGCAGGGAAAGCCTGACGTGGTGTGATTTGCGATTCAAAATAAAAAATTCATTTGAAGAAATGATGAAGCTGGAGAGAATATATGAAGGTATTGTTATGTGAAGATGTGGAAAGTCTCGGCTGGTACGGTGACATTGTAACCGTCAAGGATGGATATGCCCGTAACTATCTGCTTCCGCAGGGATTAGCGGTGGTTCCGTCGGAGTCGAAGATCAAGGCGATGGCCGAAGAAAAGTCCCGTCGTACCGAACAGCGCCGCCTGGTGCGTGAACAGTTGGAAAAGGCCGCCGCCGCCGTCGAAGGCGCCGTGGTCGAAATTATTGCCAAGACCAACGAACTGGGACATCTGTTTGGTTCGGTTACCGAGCACGATATCGCCGAGAAACTGCGTGCCCAAGGCTTTGAGGTTAAAGATGCGATGGTTCGCCTCAGCGGCGGGCACATCAAGGAACTGGGAACCTACGACGTGACCCTGAAGATCGCAGCCGATCTGAAGGCGCAAGTCCAGGTTCGCGTAATCTCAGAGCAACAGCAGGAACAGGCCGTTGAATCCGTCGAGGAAAACAAGCAGGAAGCCTGATTCCGACGCTTCGCAGGCGCTGCCGACCACGCTGGACGGCAAGGCCCTGCCGGCTTCGATAGAAGCAGAAGCGGCGGTGTTGGGGTCGATGATTCTGGATCGGGAATGCATCGGTCAGGTGGTGGAACAGCTTGACGGCGATGCTTTTTCGATGCCGGAACATCGGCTGTTGTTTGAATCCATTGTTGCCCTGTATGAAGCCAACAGCAAGATTGATTTAGTCCTGCTGCGGGCGGATCTGGTCAAGCGTGATCGTCTCAAGGCGGCCGGTGGCGTGGATTACCTGGTCCGCGTGGCCGAATCGGTGCCCACCGCCGCCAACGTGGAATACTACACGCGCATCGTCAAGGAAAAGGCGATGCTGCGGCAGTTGGCCCGGGTCAGCCAGGACATTCTGCGGCAGGCCTGTGATGAGGCGGGGGATGTCGGCGAAAAACTGGACCGGGCCGAGCAGCAGATTTTCGCCGTGACGGAAAAGAAGATTTCCGGCTCGGCGTATCCGATCAAGCATCTGCTGACGGAAACCTTTGAAAGCATTGAGTCCCGCAAAGGCTCGCATGTGACGGGCCTGCCGACGGGATTTACGGAATTGAACAATTTATTGTGCGGCCTGCATGCGGGGGAAATGATCATTGTTGCCGGCCGTCCGAGTATGGGCAAAACCAGCTTTGCGCTGAATATTGCCGAGCATATCGGGGCCGACGAAAACATTCCGGTCGTGGTTTTCTCCCTGGAAATGGGCCGCCAGCAGCTTGTCGAGCGCATTTTGTGCAGCCGGGCCAAGGTGGATTCACAGGCGGTTCGCAAGGGTATGGTCAGCGCTGAACAGCATGCCGAGCTGACGCGGGTCGGAGGCGAGCTGTATGAAAAGCCGATTTTTATTGACGATACGCCCGGCCTGACCCCGCTGATGATGCGGGCCAAGTGCCGGCGCCTGAAAAGTCAGCACGATATCCAGGCGGTCTTCATCGATTATCTGCAGTTGATGAGTATGGGCAGCCAGGTCGAATCCAGGCAGCAGGAAATCAGCGGAATTTCCCGCTATCTCAAGGCCCTGGCCCGTGAACTGGAAGTGCCGGTGGTGGTGCTCAGCCAGCTCAACCGGTCTCCGGAAGGCCGTGAAGACCACCGTCCGCGCATGAGCGACCTGCGTGAAAGCGGCAGCATCGAGCAGGATGCCGACGTGATTTTACTGCTGCACCGTGAAGATTATTACAATCGCACGAAGGAAGATTTTGAAGAAACCAACACCGCCGAAGTCATCGTGGCCAAGCAGCGTAACGGCCCGACCGAGACGGTGAAATTGTATTTCGACGGCCGCTATACGCGGTTTGACAATCTGGCCCATGTAAGCGAACCTTTTTAGGAGCAGACAAAGCGATGATTCATAAGGATATGAACCGAGGGACAGGGTCTGTGCCGATGCTGGCGGCGGCGATGGTGCTGGCGTTCTGTGCGTTGTGTTTTGCTGAAGGCGAAGAATCCAAACTCATCCGTTCGGTCGAAATCACCGGCCAGACGACCGTGACGCGGGCCCAGATTTTTTCGGCGATACGAGCCCGGGCCGGGCAGTTGTTTTCCAAGCAGATGGCCGTCGAAGACGCGGCACGCATTGCCAGGCTCGAAGGGGTGGAGTCTTCCTATTATACCACCGTGGAAACCGAGGGGCAGATTATACTGACCTATGTGGTGGTGGAAAAACAGCTTGTCCGCGAGCTGATTTTCAAGGGCAACAAGAAAATGTCCGATGCCAAGCTGGCCAAGGAACTGTCTTTTAAACTGGGGGACCACCTGGATATTCTGGCGGCACGGGCCGGTCTGGATGCCATGAAAAAACTGTACCTTCAGAAAGGCTATGCCTGGGCCGCGGTGACCCTCGATGAAGCGGGCCTGATTATCGGCAGGGTGGAATATACGATCGATGAAGGCAGCAGACCGAAAATTGCCTCGATTAAATTCAAGAACAACCGTGTTCTTAGCGACAAGGAACTGGGCGGAGCGATTAAGACCAAGACCAAAAAATTCCTCTTCTGGTCGGTCTATTATAATGAGGACCAGGTCCAGAAAGATGCCCTGAAGGTGCAGGAAGTGTATCAGAAGCGTTCTTATCTGGATGCCAAAGTCGAAACCAAAGTTTCCTTCAGTGAAGACAAATCCAAGGCTTATCTTGAATTCCATGTGACTGAAGGCCCCGCCTATACCGTCGAATCCATCCTGATGTACGGCAATAAAATTTTCGATGTGGTTCGTCTTCGGGAGGACATGAAACTGATCGAAAACGGACCGTACAGCGACGACCGGGCGGATTTCGACACCAAAAAAATCCGCAGCAAATACCAGGAACAGGGATTTGTGGATGTGCGAATCGATATGAAGCGGACGTTTCTGGATGAGGCGAGGGTCCGGGTGGAGCATAATATTACCGAAGGCAGCCGCTTCCGGATAGGCCAGATTGCCATTACCGGCAATTCAATCACCCATGATAATGCCGTTCGCCGGGTTCTGGACGAAGAGAAATTTACGCCGGGCACCTGGTACAATGCCGATACTGCCCGAGGCAACGGGGAAGGAGAGCTTGAAAAGACGCTCAAGGGCACGGTGTATTCCGAATCCGCGACCATTGCTGCGATGCCCTCCAGCGATCCCAACCGCAAAGATGCCCTGGTGACCGTTTCCGAAGGGCAAACCGGCTCGATTATCCTGGGCGCCGGGGTCGGTAGCGACAGTGGTGTCATCGGCCAGATTGCCTACGATCAGCGCAATTATGATATTGCCGACTGGCCGGAAAACTGGAATGAACTGATTACCGGCAAGGCCTTCCGCGGCGCCGGCCAGCGGTTCCGTGTGTCGCTGAATCCCGGTACCGAGCAGAGCAGCTATATGATCAGCTTTACGGAGCCTTATTTGTACGATAAGCCCGTATCGATGGAAGTTGCCGGCCTGGGTTTCGAGCGCGAGTGGGAATCCTATACCGAAGAACGCATGGGCGGCAGGCTGGGTTTTGAAAAACGCTATAGCGATGACTANNNNCTGGAAAATGTGGATGTGACGGACCTGGAGTCGGATGCTCCCAAGGAAGTCCTTGATGTCAAGGGCAATAACGCGCTGTTTGGAACGCGATTGTACGTCGGTAAGAATACGACCGACAGCCGGTTCCGCCCGACGAAGGGGTATAATTTTGATTTCGGCTATGAGCAGGTGACGCTGGATCATAATTTCGGCATTATGAGCGGTACCCAGCGATGGTATCATACCCTGTATGAAGACCTGTCGGAACAGAAGACCGTGCTGGAGGCCAAGATTCGCGGCGGTACCATCGTGGGCGATGCACCGCTGTTCGAAAAATTCTATGCCGGCGGCACCAGCACCATTCGCGGTTTTGATTATCGCGGGGTCAGCCCCCGGGCCGCCAACGACGACCCTATCGGCAGTGACTGGATTGTCAACGGCAGTCTCGAAGTGGCGGTTCCGCTGGGCAGTGAGGTCTTCTCGTGGCTGTTCTTCACCGACGCGGCTCTCATAGAAGAAGGCTGCCCGCGTACCTCGATTGGCACCGGCATTCAGATTCAGATTCCGCAATGGTTTGGCCCGGTCCCGATGCGGTTTGAAGTGGCCACGCCGATTACCAAAGAAAGCGAAGATGAAACCCAGATATTCAGCTTTTCGGTCGGCGCGCTGTTCTAATCATAAACACCCTCTGATTGGATTGGATGGGTAGGTTGATATCTCAGAAAAATACACAAGAAAGGATTGCTGATATGAAACTCAGTAAAATGCTGCTGGCGGGTGCTATTGTTGTCGTTCTGTGTCTTTCATTTGGATATCGTCAGGGCGTGGCTGCCGGCGAAAAACAAATCGCTCCAGCCAAGATTGCTGTGGTGGATGTGACCAAAGTCCTGCAGAACAGCAAAAAACACAAAACCTGGCAGGAAAAAATGACGGCCGAAGAAACGGTCATGAAAGCCGAATTCCAGAAGGACAAAAAAGCCCTCGAAGCCCTGCAGGCCAATATGGACCTGCTCAAAGCCGGCTCCAAAGATTATGTCGATGCCATGAAGGATTTTCTTGATAAAAAAGGCCTCCTCGAAGCCAAGGATAAGTTCTATCAGGAAAAAGTGAACATGGAAATGCAGCAGTGGACCGAAAGCCTTTACACCCAGATGCTGACGATCATCAAGGATATCGCCCAGAAAAAAGGCGTGGATATTGTTCTGGCTCAGGAGCAACTGGATTTGCCTTCTCCCAGTCTGCGTGATTTCATGCTGAGCATTCGTACCAAAAAAGTCCTTTATTGCGGCGACCAGGTGGATATTACTGATGAAGTGATGTCGGCGCTGGATGCATCGAAATAAGCGGTGATTATGGATTGCACCGAAACCAAAATGTCATTGTCTGATTTGGCAGACCGTCTCAATGCCCCTCTGATAGGGGATGGTTCCCGGCCTGTTACCGGGATTAATACAATCCAGGATGCCGGGCCGAATGAAGTTTGTTTTCTCAGTTCCGCCAAACATATCGGCAAACTATCGACGTCGCGAGCTGCGGCGGTGATGGTAGAAAAAGCGTTGCCGGATTGTACGATGCCGCAATTAGTTGTCGGCAATATCAACAAAGCGCTGATTGCTGGGATGACTCTGTTTGCTCCCCGGTTGACACCTCAGCAGGGGATTCATCCGCGGGCGGTCATTGAGACGACGGCGGTCATTGACCCAACGGCCTCAATCGGGCCGGGGGCTTACATCGGCCATTCTGTAAAAATCGGGCCGGGAACAACCATAGGCCCGAATTGTTCCATTGGTGAAAATTCAACCATTGGGGCCAATACGCGGCTGGATGCCAATGTCGCAGTCTATCATAATTGTAAAATAGGCAATTCTTGTGTAATTAAATCCAATACAACCATCGGTTCAGTGGGTTTTGGATATTCATTTATTGATGGGCGACATCAGTTAATTCCTCATAACGGTGGTGTAATTATCGAAGATGGTGTGGATATCGGGTCCAATACCTGTATCGACCGAGCAAAATTCGGCAATACCGTCATTGGCGCCGGGAGCAAGATTGATAATTTAGTCCAAATCGCGCATAATGTGACCCTTGGCCGGGCGTGTCTGATTACCGGACAGGTCGGCATTGCCGGCAGCGCCCGCCTGGGCGACGGTGTCGTGATGGGCGGTCGTTCGGGTGTGTCGGATAACATCACCGTCGGCAGCGGAACAATTGCCGGGGCACAGGCTGTGATTGTCAGCGATTGCGAACCCGGACAAAAGCTCTGGGGTGTGCCGGCGATTGACTGGCGCCTGCAAATGCGGTGTATGAATGTCTTTAAAGAGCTGCCCGACATGGCCAAAGAACTAAAAAAACTGTCAAAGCGAGTGGAACAGCTTGAGTCAGCAAAAAACAATCAAGTCGGAATGTAAATTGTCCGGCAAAGGACTTTTTGGCGGCAAAGAGGCAAAGGTGATGTTCAAACCTGCCGAGGCCGACAAGGGGATTGTCTTTGTCCGTACGGATCTGGACACACCGGTGGAAATCCCGGTGCTGCCGGAATATATTTCGCAGCGCGACCGGCGCAGTGCCTTGCAAAACGGCGATGCCTACGTGGAGACCCCCGAGCATTGCCTGGCGGCAATTCATGCACTGGGCATTGATAATATGGTTATTGAGATTGACGGCCCTGAACTGCCCGGTCTGGATGGCAGTTCCGAGAATTATTTCGAGGCCATTTTCAAATGCGGAATCGTGGAACAATCCGCTTCACGCCGGGATATTGTGATTACCGATTCCATTTGTATTACCGAAGGCGATAAGTCGATTTATGCCCTGCCCAACGGCGGCCAGAGTCTGAGTATCACCTATGACCTGGATTACACCCAGTTCACCGGGATTGGGCGGCAGGTCTATTCGTGTGAACTGTCGGAAATGCATTTTAAGCAGCACCTGGCCTCGGCCCGCACCTTTGTTCTGGAGGCGGAAGCTCGTCAGATGCAGGCGATGGGAATCGGCGCCCATCTGGGTCCCAAGGATATCCTGGTCATCAGCTCCGACGGCCCCATCAAAAACAGCTATCGATTCGATAATGAATGCGTCCGGCATAAGGTCGTGGATTTGATTGGCGATCTCAAGCTGGCCGGCCGGCCGATTCTGGGACGCATCGTGGCTTACAAGACCGGCCATAATCTGAATCAGAAGCTGGTTCAGAGAATTGTCGAACAGGCCCGCAAAAAGGAAAAAAAAACGGCCCAGGGTGACCGGCCCCTGCTGGATATCCGACGCATTCAGAAAATCCTGCCGCATCGCTACCCGTTTCTGCTGGTGGACAAGGTGATTGAGATAGAGGGCGATCACCGCATCAAGGGAATTAAAAATGTAACCATCAACGAACAGTTTTTCCAGGGGCATTTTCCGGGAACGCCCGTCATGCCCGGCGTGCTGATTGTCGAGGCGCTGGCGCAGGTGTCCGGGCTGCTGTTTTCGCAGAAACTGGAAAATACCGGTAAACTGGCCGTACTGCTGACCATTGATCAGGTCAAGATTCGTCGCTCGGTTGTTCCGGGTGACCAGCTTATTCTCA
>DLFY01000087.1 GCA_002482415.1 Phycisphaerales bacterium UBA7708 | reverse complement strand
ATCGACCCCAAAACCACAGCCCTTGTTTTCGGTCGGCGAGATTGTCCGTATCTACGACCCTTCTGTCGGCGAAAAAGAACCCTGGTATGTCAACGACCATTGTTTTATACAGGGGCCTGACGGCAAATGGCACCTGTTCGGCATCACACGCCAGGAGCCGGCCCGGCCCGCCGAAGAAGATAATTTTGCCCATGCCGTATCCCCGGAATTGTACAATCCAGACGGCTGGGTCAAGCAGCCCTTTGCACTGTCCACCGACTCGGCAGGCGGGGAAGCCCACCTTTGGGCACCCTATGTCATCGAACATGACGGCCTGTACTATATGTACTATTGTGCCGGCGGCAGAACTTCACATGAGTACCAGCTCAAGCTGGCAACCTCCAAAGATCTCTACACATGGCAGCGTCACCCGGCCAATCCCATGATGATTGACGGCTTCGACGCCCGCGACCCCTTCATCCTGCGTATTAAAGACAAATGGGTGATGTACTACACCGCCACCAGCGACCCCAAGGGAGGCAACCACGTCGTCTGTACCATCGAAAGCGACGATCTTATTCACTGGGGCAATAAAAAAACAGTCTTTACCGATCCAGGAGTCGGTACCTGGGGCGGCCCGACGGAATCGCCTTTTGTTGTTCAGCGCGGCGGTTATTATTACCTGTCCATCGGGCCCCGTGACGGCTATCGCGGCACCTGTGTATATCGCAGCCAGGACCCATTCCACTGGACCATTGAGCAGGAAGTCGGACGGATCAATTCCCATGCCGCTGAATTCATCCGCGACAGGGATGGCCGCTGGTTTGTCAGCCACTGCGGCTGGGGACAGGGCGGCGTGTTTCTGGCTCCTTTGATTTGGACCGATGGCGTGGAAGACGATGATGTCGTTCCGCCGCCTTCCGCGGCCGCCGACACAAAGCAAACCATTCGTCTGCCTATGAGTGTCTATCGCGATAAAATGATTGCCGGCTGGCTGGGGCAAATTGCCGGTGTCGCCTGGGGTGCCCCGGTTGAGTTCAAGTTTCTGGCTCAAATCATGCCCGAAAGTGAAATACCCCAATGGAAACCCGAGATGATCAATAATGCTTTCGGACAGGATGACCTGTATGTCGAGATGACCTTCCTGAAATCGCTTCAGGATTACGGCATCGACGTCACCCCTCACCAGGCGGGCCTTGACTTTGCCAACAGCCTCTATCCCCTCTGGCATGCCAATGAAGCGGGCCGAAACAATCTCCGCAAAGGCATTGCCCCGCCGGACTCCGGTCATCCGAAGTTCAATGCCCATGCCGATGATATTGATTATCAGATCGAAGCCGATTTTGCAGGCCTCATCAGTCCCGCCCTGCCCAATCAGGCCGTCGATCTGGGTAACACCTTCGGCCGCATCATGAATTATGGCGACGGCCTTTACGGCGGTCAGTATGTCGCGGCCATGTACAGCATTGCCTTTACCGAATCCGACCCGGAGCGTATCGTTACCGAAGCACTCAAATATATCCCAGCACAGAGCCAATACGCCGAGACGATCCGCGATGTCCTTGCCTGGCACAGACAATACCCTGATGACTGGACCAAAACATGGAATTTAATCCATGAAAAATACCAGCTTAATCCAAAATATCGCCTGTTTAGCTGCGACAAAGACAAATTCAACATTGACGCTAAAATCAATGGCGCCTATATCGTTGTGGGTCTTCTGTATGGCCAGAAGAATATCGAAAAGACCATCGCAATATCGATGCAGTGCGGCCAGGACTCAGACTGCAATCCATCCAATGCTGCGGGCATCCTGTTTACGACCATTGGTCTGGATAAATTGCCCGCCGCCTATAAAGCCTTTGACAAAACGCAAAAGTTCATCCACACCCCCTATAATCTGCCCGACCTCTTTGATGTCTGCCAGAACCTTGCACGACAGGCCGTCCGGCGTAACGGGGGCTCCATCGAAAAAGACAGCGATGGTAATGAAATCCTGATCATTCCCGCCCTGCCTCCACGGCCCAATCGCCTTGAGCAATGCTTTGCCCCAGGCCCGATTGCAAACACCCTTTATACCCCGCAGGAAGTAGAAAAGATGCCCCAGGGGATTCAAATCTCCGGCGGCCCCGCAGCCGAGGGCTGGACGATCCGTAAATGCGGATCGGATATGTCTCCTGGCTATTATGAAACCTTGGACGGCCGCACGAGCATTCTGGTCACTCACCCCCTTGATTCCAGCACCGGCTGCTCACTGACCAAAGAAGTGGATATCCCCAAAGACGGCACCACCGCCCTGCAATTGACCGTTGGGCGGCACCCCAACGGCGACTGGACGCTCATCGTTAATGCCGATGATAAAGCCCTCCTTAAAAAAGACATTAACACCGACAGCGCACCCGACAGATATACCGATATCATCGTGGACCTGTCCGCCTTCGCCGGCCGAAAAATCAAGCTCGAATTAGTCAACCAGCCCAACAACTGGGCATGGGAAGCTGCCTACTGGGACCGTATCGACATCATCACGACACCATCGCCTCAGCCTGCCGCCCCGGCCCAATCCAGTCCCGCCAAGTCTGTCTTCACCTCATTCGTCAAGGTTCAGGGCGACCAGCTCATCGACGAAAATGGTTCGCTTCGCTTTATCTCCTTCAACATCCCCAATCTGCATTATATCGAAGACCAGATGGCGTTTACCCAAACTAACGCCTGGAGCCTTCCGGATGAATTTGAAATCGCCGATGCCCTTGAAGCCGTCCGCCAGATGGGTGGTCAGGTGGTGCGGACCTATACCCTCTCGATTCGCAGCGAATCGGACAAGCCTGACATCCCCCGCCACATCCTCGCTCCCGGTCAGTTTAATGAAGAAGCCTTCAAGACACTGGATAGAGTCCTGGCCATCGCTAACCAGAAAGGCATCCGCGTCATCTTCCCCTTCATCGATAATTGGAAATGGTGGGGAGGTGTTCCGGCAATGGCCGCCTTTCGCGGCAAAAAGACCGCCGATTTCTGGACTGACTCACAATTATTCGAAGATTACAAGCAAATCGTCAGCTACGTCATCAACCGCACCAATACCATCACCGGTATAAAATACAAAGACGACAAAGCCATTCTGGCATGGGAAACCGGCAATGAACTGGAAAGCCCTGCAGACTGGACATCCAAGGCCGCCGCTTTCATTAAAAGCATTGACAGCAATCATCTCGTCCTTGACGGTTTTCATACCACCATCCTTCGGGACAGTTCCATAACAGATGTCAATATCGATCTGGTCACGACGCACCATTATGATAAAGACCCGAAACAGACAATTGCCCAGATCGCTGACAGTGTACGGAAAAGCCAGGGCAAAAAGCCATATTTTGTCGGCGAGTTCGGTTTCATCCCAACGGCAGATGTCAAAGCTGTTCTCGATGCTGTGCTGCAGCATAATATCACGGGAGCCCTGCTCTGGTCCCTGCGTTTTCGCAGCAATGCCGGCGGGTTCTACTGGCATAGCGAGCCGTACGGCGGGGATTTGTTCAAGGCCTACCACTGGCCGGGTTTTGCCTCAGGCAGTGATTACGATGAAACCGCCGCCCTGTCCATGATGCGTCATGCGGCTTACCAGATTCGCGGACTGCCCATCCCGCCGCTGGATATCCCTGCCGTCCCCCGCTTGCTGGATTTTACGGATAATTCCCGGATTTCCTGGCAAGGCAGCGCCGGAGCAACCGGCTATATCGTTGAGCGTTCCGAAACCGCCGCCGGCCCATGGTCTGTTATCGGCCGGGATATTTGCGATGCGTCGGTCCAGTACAGGCCGCTCTTTGCCGACCCTGGAGCCCAACTTGGCAAAAGCTATTATTACCGCGTCAAGGCACAGAATTCTGCCGGCATCTCCGACCCCTCTAATGTCGTCGGCCCCGTTTATGCCGTCCACTATGCCCTTGTCGACGAACTGACGGATATGACCCAAATTCATCGCCAGCAAGGCCCCCTGAGCCTTGAAGCCAAACAGGCCCGTCAATTCAAGGAAGACGCCCACCGTCTCAAAGGACAACAGGGATCGTCAATCGTTTACAAGACCGACGAAGCCATTTGCTCTTTTATGCTGTATGCGTTCTTCGAAAGCACTGTCAGTGATTTCAAAATCTCTGCCTCTGACAATGGCAGAAATTACACCGAACTGCCGGTCGAAATCCAGAATTACTTTGGCGATAAAGACAGCTACGGCTATTGGGTGCCCGTCCTGTATCAGGGCGCTGTCTCCCCGCAGCAAAACTTTAAATACCTCAAAATCGAATTTGCCGGTTCTGCCCAGCTATCCCGGGTGGAAATCAAATACGGCGCAGTAAAAACCGCCTATCGCCACACATCGAATCCAGCCGGCTTCGTCAAGGGCTTCAGTTGGGGCTGGTCGGGCACACGCGGCCAATACGCCGGCGATGCCCCCGCCGACTCGATGAAAAAACTTGCCGACACCGGCGCCAATTGGGTCTGTATCTCCTTCAGTACGGAGATGGAAACTTTCGATATGCCTTTTTTTTTCTTTTCACAGGCCAATGACCGCATGGTCACCGACGATGAAGTCCGCCGAGCTATCCAGCTTGCCCGCGATAACAATCTTAAGGTCATCCTGAAACCTGTCATCAACGTCCGCGATACGACCTGGCGGGCCTGGATTAAATTTAACAACCCCGACGGCACCCTTGATATGGCCCGCTGGGATGTGTGGTGGTCGGACTTTCGCCAGTTCCTGCTGCATTACGCCCAAATCGCCGAACAAACCGACTGCGAGATGTTCTGTCTGGGCTGCGAGATGGAATCCACTGAGCCGTTTGAAATTCGCTGGCGTTCCCTGATTTCTGAAATCCGTCAGGTTTATGGTGGTCCGCTGACCTATAACGCCAATCATGGCCGCGAAGAATCCATTCCCTGGTTTGACGCCGTGGATATCATCAGCCTCAGTGCCTATTTCCCCGTCGGCACCGATGATGCCGGGGCAGCACTCGACGCAGGTCTTGTCAACGTCCCCCTTTCGGATACAGCGCTGCCGACCCTCCTGAAACGATGGAAACCCATCCGGGACCGGCTTGCCAAACTCAGCAAACAATTTGACCGCCCCATTCTCTTTGTGGAATTAGGTGTCTGCAACGGCAAAGGCTGTTCCGCCGCCCCATGGACGCATCAGGACCCCAACATGGTCTATGATGCCGACGAACAGGCCCGCTACTATCAGGCGGCCATTGAAACCTTCTGGAACGAACCGTGGTTTGCCGGTTTTGCATGGTGGGAATGGCCCGCACGCCTCTATAGCCCCGAAAAAGCCCAAACCGACATCGGATTCTGCATCTACGGCAAGCCCGCCGAAGCTATCGTCCGCAAATGGTACACAAGCCATAGATAATCATAGTCGCTTATTATACAAATCCGTTTTAGACTCTTAATATCGGTTTTGTGTCTCAGGGTTTAGGCGGATAGAGTTCTAATTCACTAATCTGTGCGGCATTTGGATAGACTGGATTAGCTGAATTGTGAATAATCAGCCTCACGGTATCGGTTTGAATTGGGTCAAAAGATGACCGATACACTTGGCTATTTTCATAGTTATTGACGGAAAACAATGTCTTGATGGTACCGTCGGCCAAACGGGCCTGAGCTTCAAACCGGGTGGGATATCCCTGAGGGTCGGCAAAACGAATAATCATCCGGCCGATGTATTTAGGCTCAGGCAGTTTGACCTCGATCCAATGTGGATGGGGCGTATCCAGAGACGAATGCCAGCGATTGGCGAAATCCTCGGCAGTGGCAATGATTCCATCAATAGCCCTGGGAGTACAGCCCGGTTCGCGGTCCAGTTCGCCATCGGAACGCACTGTGGCACCATTTGCGGCCAGAGCCAGATCATCCGGCCCCGGGGTGTCTTTGCACACCAGCGTCAGGGGAATACGAATTGCCCGCTGGTCAACATTTAATACCAGCATCATCCGATTATAACCCGGTTCAGGCTCAGCAGATAAGAAATCCAGAATGATTTTCGTCGAACTGCCTGCTGGTTTGAGTGTGACTGCCTTTTCGGGCAGATTATCAACCTTCCAGCCGGCCGGCAATCCTTCCAGGCTAAGGTCAACTGTTTGCGATGTATCTATCACAGAGTGCAGGGTAATTTGAACCTGACGCGATTGGTTGGCTTCAATATACGGCTCTTTTTGATAATCGATGATCACACGTACAGATGGATCTGTCCAGACGACCTGCCATGGGGATAATTCCCACAATTCCCGGGCTGCCTGGGTATCAACCAGCTTTAATTGATCGACCCGGCTCAGATTGGCGGGGCCCGCGGTCAGTCCAACCGGCAGCTTATGGACAGTCATCACTTTGCGTGCCATGGCTACGGTACGATCGGTTAGTATATTCAAATCGGAAGGTGCCTCAAAACCGTCGATAGCACAGGTTTTGATGGCAAGGCCAATCGGATCTTTCCAGCGGGCAGGAATCCCTTTGCTGCCGCCAATGATGCCCAGAATCGAGCCAAGTGTTGCGCCGGTACAGTCGGTGTCATCACCGCAATTGACCGCCAGGCAGATGCTTTTGCCGAAATCCCCCTCTCCGTAAAGCCAGCCTAAAACAACATAACCGATATTGCGGGGTGCCTGAAACCATCCGGTTGATTCAGTGGCCTTATTCACGGCTTCTCTGGCGGTCATCCAGCCTTTTTGGGTACGGTAAGCCTCCTGAGCTGCTTTGACGGCAAGAGCAACCTGGCAATCTTCTGGAATCATCGCCAGGCCAATAGCAATCAGCTTATCACGGTCGGATTCAACAAAAGCGGCACTTTCAATCGCTGCGACAAAGATAGCTGCCATAGTGCCTTCGGCCTGACCATGGTCAACACAGGCATCCTCACGCGCCATCCGGGCCGCTATGCCGGGACAGCCAGGTGCCAGACAGGCCCAGATTTCCGTCCGGATCCAGGCCCCGTTGCTGTGCTTCCAGCGTTCATTGTCAAAGGCACCCGATACAGGCGGCAGGATTCCCTGTCGCATATTCCGCTTGCCAACGCCGTATTCATTCCAGTTTACCGGTACAAATTTGAGCCAGTATTCCCCCAGGATGCGTGCATCCACCCGGCCATCGTGTTCTTCCAGGGCTTTCAGCCAGAGCAATTGCAGGTCCAGGTCGTCGTTGGCTGCCGGTTCGCCCGGCTTGAGATGGGTGTAAAAGCTGATGTCGCGTGCTGCAGGATCCCCTTCAAACGGCATGCCCAATGTGCCGCCGATATTTTTGCCAAGCCAGCAGGCGAACACCCGGTCACGAAATTGGGCCTCATTGAACTGGACAATCGTATCCTGAGCAAATCCAGAACTTTGCCAAATCAACCCCAGCATTCCAATCAACAACAGTCGTGTGCAAGTCATAATCGTTTCCTTTCATTGGACCATAACAATTGCGGGGCATTCACAATCAAACAGCAACACACTTGCCGGCTGATTCGCAGCAAGGTTCTATTTGTTCACACTATTCTATTCGATATGCTTCCACTTAGTATATCAAGCAGTTGCTTAAAATAAAGTCCCAATTTTCATGAAAAATGTCGTGGACAGGATTGCCCGGCAAATTTGTTCAAAATATCGATAATCTCTCATTACCCTCCAAATTACTCCAGAATTCTGTTTTGTAATGAATAATTATCCTTTTGATGCAAAGATGGCCAAAGAACGTATTAAAACGGATCGTAGTCGTAACCGTGGCGGACCATTTCATGCAGGATCAGGACATGTCCCCCTAACCATTTTGCAATGGCAGAAGAGGATTGAAAAATACGTCACTGTGATTACAATAGGTTACAGTGGCGAGACTGTCCATTACGAGTCCTGCGAACAATTCCTTCTCGGGCTAATATTAAACAATTAAAAGCCGAAATGGAAGACATACTGGCTACTGCGCGTATCAGCGCTGAAATTGTTTTGCTGCCGACGGAAACGCCGCTGGAAGCAATTCGATATGCAATGCAGCCATCAGCAGTACTGTTTGCAGGCATTGAACCCGTTGATAATACCAAGGCCTGTACATTGATCGCATCGATGCGAGAAGTAGCTAATCTGCCGGGGGATGTGATATTGGTATGCAATGCCGGCGATGTTTCCCTTGCTGACTAAAAAAAAGAATTCCTTCGGGCTTGCAAAACTCATCAAATACATCACATGTCTTTTGTTATCAAAGATTTATCGTTACTGCACCCGGCGCGATTCGAACGCACGACCTACGGTTTAGGAAACCGTTGCTCTATCCTACTGAGCTACGGGTGCTATAACTGAAGTGTATAATTTCTGGTTAATTTTGCAAGCTTTTTGGCCGGATTCTGTCGCTAAATCGGATGAATATCCTGCAAAATACTCATTGCAACCCCTTTAATGAGCGATTCTTCCCCGCAGCGGGCCGCCATGATGCGAATATCCCGCCAGGGTGAGTCGTAAACAAGCCCGTTCATTGCCTGTCGTATGCTTTCGGCAAAAAAACCTGTACATTGCCGACAGACATAACCCGCAAGAATAATCGTATCCGGATCAAACGTATTAATTGCTGCTGCTGCGGCATGATTTAAACGTTCTGCGACATAGTCACGCACTTGCAGGGCATATTCATCTTGCTGCTCGATGGCCTTTCCCCACAAGTCCACAACGTCCTCCGGCATCTCAGAGGGCTGCTTGACCAGCCAATCCGACAGGATGGATTTGGCGCCATCGTGGATATCTTTTCGTATTTTATCCGCCAGGATTGGCCCGGAAATTAAAGACTCCAGACACCCGTTATGTCCACAACCACATACGGGACCATCGGGGTCATAAATAATGTGACCAATTTCGCCGCACCGCCCCGTAGAGCCGGTCATCAGCTTGCCATCCATGTAAATATTGGCACCCACACCATTTGCAACATTGATATACAAGATATTGCGGGATTGCAATTCAGGTTCCTGGGCAATTTCAGCCATCAGCCGGACACGAGTTCCGTAGATCAATACCTTGTTTTTCAGCCGCAGTTCCAGCATTTCTTTTAATGGGACCTGTTTCCAGCCAAGGGTGCTGGATAGCTGGACAATCCCCTGCGGAGAAACAGAACCACTCAATGTGATCCCAATCCCCAGGATTTTTTCCTGGTCTCCATTTAACTTCTTTACAATAGCCGGAAATTGCCGTTCAATCGTATCCAATACATAATCAACAGTGTGACTTGCCGTGAGCTGGAGTTTGCTTTTTATCAACAGACCTGCGGTAAAATCAAACAAACCAATATGAATATAGCTGGGATTAATTTCGATACCTGCAACATATCTCGAAGAAGGATTGATTTTTAATAAAATGGGTTTGGGTCCGCGTTTGTCACTCTGGCCCTGTGTTTCAATTACAAGCCCCTTGTCGCGCAGACGTGAAACAATGCTGCTGGCTGTCGAACTGCCCAGGGCAATCATACGACAAAGCTGGGTCTGTGACAATTCCCCATGCTCCCGCAGCAAGGACAGAATCAGTCGTTCATTTCGCTGGCCTGCCAGCCTGGAATCAATCGGAGTATTTTTCATTATTCAAGACCTGATTTAGATTATTTTAAAAATTAAAATATCTCAGGTCGTTGGATTTTTCAAGAAATTTATATCAAGTATTATAAATTCTACTATATCCGTTTACATACAATGCGATCCATCAAACAAAAGGCCCATCCTCAGACAGGCCTATGATGACGAATATCTCCGAGAAACGATTGAAGGATGCTACGATTTTTCCGAATGTTCCGCAGCCAGCGAGCAGATAAACTGCATGACAGCATTGGCATTTTTCTTGAGCAGAACCTTGCCCTGCTTGGTCTTTTCGTTGACAAATTCCCGGCTCTTTTTAGTCTTGCTGGCGATCAGTTCACTGACCAGTCCGGGTGCCATTGCCAGAAACAGTTCGTGTTCTTTCTGGATGTTATCCAACTGGCCCTGCTTGAAAGCCTTGTCACCGTTTAGTATCTCAGAAATGTACTTGGGTGTTGTTCCGGCCAGTTTGGCGATTTGTTTTTCATCGAGGCCTTTTTCTGTCTTGAGAAAGTCAATGATTTTTTTTGACAATGCGTTGGAAATTGTTTTCATAGTTTCACTCCTTACCTTGTTTTAATTGTTTTTACTTTTTCAACAATGTTGCCCTGTTCGGCACATTATTTTTTCGTCATAGTCCCTTTGGCTTCCGAGACCTTGCGAAACGCCTCGGTCACGATGCGTGAGGCATTCAGAAAATCGTCCCGTTCCTGTGCCACCAGAGGCGAAACATCCTGCGATGGCGGAATGCAATCCCGAATATCATAGGCAATCTGTCCCGGTGCATGGGTCAATATCCAGACTCGCTGCCCCAGATAGACCGCTTCCATGATGCTGTGAGTCACACAGAACACAGTGGGCTGAACACGATACCACAATTTCACCAGCAGGGCCTGCATTTCCAGCCGGGTCGGCTCATCCAGAGCCGAAAAGGGTTCGTCCATCAACAGAATCCGCGGTTCCAGAGCCAATGTACGGGCAATCGCAACACGCTGTCGCTGGCCGCCGGAGAGCTGGCTCGGATATTTTTTTTCGTGGCCGGCAAGCCCGACTTCCTGAATCAGCTTTTCGACCCTTTCAGCCCGCTGGTCTGAGGTCAGATGAAGCTTTTTCTGATTCATCCGCAGGCCGAAAAGAATGTTGTCCCGGACCGTCAGGTGCGGAAAAGAACTGTACTGCTGAAAAATCATCCCGCGGTCACAGCCGGGACCGGCAATCGGCTCGCCGTGAATCAAAATCTCTCCTGATGTCGGTTTCAGCAGGCCGGAGATAAGGTTCAGAATCGTACTTTTACCGCAGCCGCTGGGACCAATGACACTGATAAATTCACCGATATTGGGGATATCATCAATCACAAATGAGATGTCATTGATTGCCGTAAATGTCCCGAAACGTACCGTAACATTACGAAACTCAATAATCGGTGGCTTTACAGCGCTTTGTTGTGCGACGACAGAGCTATTCTGTGATTCAGGCATCAGGCAGTCCCCCTGTAGCGAAACATCATCCGCCCCAGACGATCCCAAAGCAGGTCCGCTGCCCAGGCAATGAGTGTAATCAGTACAATCACCAGATAAATATGTTCACGGGGTCCGCGTCGGAAAGAAATCTGAACCAGATACCCCAGCCCGCTTTCCATAACCACCACCTCGGTCAGTACCAGATAAGTCCAGCCGACCCCAAAAGCCAGACGCATTGCATTCCAGATATCGGGCATGGCAATCGGAATCATCACATGAAAGACAATCTGTGGTGTGCTGGCCCCGAGTGTATAAGCCGTTTTGATATACACATCGGCCACATTATCAATGGCGGAAACAATCAGCGGAAGTAAATAGATACCAAATGCCATGGCCAGAAAAATAACCTTCTGCAGCTCTCCGGTTCCAAACCAGGACAATGTCAGCGGCACCAGCGTTGCTATCGGGATATACCCGGATGCGGTCGTCAGGGGCGTAAACAAGGCTCGCATAAACGACAATGCTCCCATGGTAATCCCCAGCGGAACTGCAATCGCCAGAGCCAGCAGATACCCCAGCCCGATACGTTTGAGACTGGCCAGGGTGTGGGTTGGCAGGTCTCGCCGGAACAACTCGGCTGTACTATCTGCCACTTCCACCGGGCTTGGCAGCAGAGTCGGACTGATCATCCGCTGCTCAACAGGTCCGGCGGTCATTATCCACCAGATGACCAGCAGCAGAATCATTGGGATTAAACCCAATGGCAAAATCAGCCACCGGGGCAATGTACTTCGAAGTTTGAACAAATCCTTCATCATCGATTATTTCGCTCCCGGAGTCTCAGGCTGTTCAACCAAAATCTTACCCATCAGGACATAATCCAGGGTTTGCTGCAGCTCGGTCCCGTTGGCAGCCGACAAAATCAATCCCCCGGCGTCACGGACAGCATTGAATTTATTCGCCGCCACATCAAATGCAAAAAAGTACACACTGGA
>DLFY01000080.1:31233-32901 GCA_002482415.1 Phycisphaerales bacterium UBA7708 | reverse complement strand
CGACGAAGGGCTTGTTCGCCCGCGGGCTGTTGGCGTGGATGATGCGGGCAAGCAAATCTTTGCCGGTGCCGGTTTCGCCGCGTATCAACACCGTGGTGGTGCCGACGGCGACCTGCTGGATTTTCTGATAGACCATCCGCATGGAATTGGCGTTTCCGATGATATTGTCGGGCCGGTATTTTTCGCGCAATTCATTTTTGAGCCGGACGTTTTCTTCAGTCAGACTTTGCTTTTCGATCAATAAGTCCCGACGGTGATGCAGGTCATTGGAGACCATTGCCGCGATAATGCTTAGAAATCGCTGTGTTTCATTCAGATAGTCCATATTTCCGGTGGGGGCATCCACGGCAAAGGTACCGATAATCTCATTGTTCAGGGTAATCGGTACACAGATAAAGCTGTATTCCCGATCGCGTTTATCCTGCCGCAGATGAATTCGACCTCGAAACTCCGGTTCATCTGCAATACGCGGAATGATTGCCGGCCGGCCTGTGGCCAGAACTCGGCCGGTAATGCCTTCACCCCGTTGATAGCGAACAGAGTGGGCTTCGGAGTGCTTTTCTTCCTGGCTGGCAGCCTCGACAACCAACTCCCGCCCGTCAGGTGTGGACAGCATAAATACGCCCCGACACATCCCCATCTGTTCCCGCAGCACATCCAGGAGTTCATTGAGCATTTGTTTCTGGCCTGAACAGCGGCTGATCATCTGCAAAATAGTGTGCAGAGTATTGAGCTGCCGGAGCGGCCGGCTGGAAGGCTGTGATTCGGCTGATTTTTCTTTCAACATTATTGTATCAAAATATCGCGTCAAATACAAAATTGTAAGTAATCGACACGCATCCTTTATCTGTTTGCTTTCAATTGTTTGATTTTTCAGGCGATAACAGGGTTTCCGAGCTATCGATTTACATATTTAAATTTGATCTTGCAAGGACTGTACCATTTTGTAAAAGCTAATCAAAAACACGTGAATCGGCAGTATTAAGAATAGGTTTCAGATGTACATTCAGTCATTTAAAAAATACAGGGGAGCGGGTCACATCTCATTTTTACCAAAAATTGTAACCAATTATATATAAAGGAGATATGATTTATTTGAAGGATGTCTCATGGAAAACTTTAGAAATTTCAGAGGTTTTTACATTACATAGTAGGTAATACAGAAATTAAGATGTGAAAATAGGTTGTTTATTAATCAATGATAGTGGACAGCAAAAGCTCAAAATTCTTTGGTTTGTATAATGGCATTCATGGCAGCCTGATGTCTTACATTATGATGATGGTGCATAATCTGACGGCCGCGGAGGATTTGCTTCAGGAAACAGCCACGATCATGTGGGAGAATTTTGACCAGTTTCAGGAAGGGACCAATTTTACCGCCTGGGCGATGACCATCGCCAGGAATAAAACGCTTGAGTATTTAAGGGATAACCGGAAAACCAGAAAACTCCTTCATCATGAATTTTATAACCGACTTTCGCACATTGCTGAAGATTCGGCCCAGGATTATGGACACCGCGTCAGTGCATTGAATGATTGTTTAAAGAAGCTGGATGCAAAAGACAAGAAATTAATCACCCTTCGATATCGGGATAATGTTTCTGTGAAAGATATTGCTCTGAAGGTTGGCCGGCCTGCAAGCACCTTGTATTTTCGTATTTCTCATAT
>DLFY01000080.1:0-31222 GCA_002482415.1 Phycisphaerales bacterium UBA7708 | reverse complement strand
TTATCTAATCAGGACTTGTGATGGATCATCAAAATCCCAATGAAATAGGCACACTGATTTTCAAGCTGCTGGAGAATTGTATTTCAGACAAAGAAATTCAGCAACTGGACGATTATCTTGCGCATCATCCCGAAGCCATCCACGATTACTGCAATTATGTCAAAAACTATACCGCTTTGCGGACAAAACTGAATGAACAGGGCCGTATGAGCGGGGAGGTGCCGCTGGAAGAGTGCCTCGATCAGACGATATGGCAGAAACTGGCCGAGGACGAAAAAACTTCTCCGACGGTTGAGGTTGCCCTGGAGCCCGAGCCCAAACCCAGAATCTTTGTCAATAAGGTTGAATATCCCAAAGTTGCCCGCCGGGTCAGCGCCGGGGCTGTTGTCGCGACTGCGGTTTCGGCTGCGGCGATTGTCCTGATTTTCCTGTTTGCGTATCTGGCGCCGCCGGCCACGGGTTTTAAGGTGGCTGTCCTGGCGGACAGTATCCATGCCAAATGGGCAACGACGAGCGGCGCGATGGACAAAGGGGATCCTGTGCTGACCAGCCGCAGCGATGTTGTGCTGCAGGAAGGCTGCGTCACATTTCTGTTTGATAACGGTGCGCAAGTGACTCTGGAGGGTCCTTGTGCCTTTCAGGTTCGCACCGAAGACCAGATCAAGATGCGGTACGGCAGGCTGTATGCGATTGTTCCACGGGAGGCGGTCGGATTTTCAGTGTACACAGACAACGCCAAGATCATTGATCTGGGCACGGAATTTGGCGTTCAGGCCGATATTGGCGGGGATACGTCCCTGTACGTGATGCAGGGCAAAACGACCCTGATTGCCGGCGTCGAAGCGTCGAGGGAAATTGTCGAAGTCGAAGCCGGAATGAGCAAGAGGATTGCCGCTGACACGCTGGTTATCTCGGACATTCCGTTTCTGCAGACACATTTTGTGCGGACTATCCGTTCCGACAGCAACATGATATGGAAGGGACAAAAAACACTGAGTCTTGCCGATATTGTCGGCGGCGGCAACGGACTGGGCAGCGGAGTTATTGATATGGGTATCGATCTGCCCAGTGGGAATTTTGTAAAACCAATGGGGATGCCTGAACTTCACACAACGGCTAACCTTTATCGTCCCGTGCCAACCAGCCGTTTTATTGACGGTGTTTTTATTCCCAACGGCCAATCTCAACAGATTGTCAGTTCTCTGGGCCATGTGTTTCAGGAATGTCCGCCGTCCAGCGGGGCCTGTTACGGGACTATCACCAACGCCATCAGGATCCTAAATGCCCAGGCGATCCAGAACGCCGCCGTATCGGGCCGATGGAATGCCCATTGTATATTGATGCATGCCAATATGGGAATTACGTATGATCTCCAGGCGATACGCAGCCTGTTGCCGGCGACCAAAATTGCTCGTTTCCAGACCCGGTTCGGGATCGAAAGGGAGGCTATACGCCCCGAGGCCAGTAATGCGGATTTCTGGATTCTGGTGGACGGAAAAATAAGGCACCAAAAAATACAGGTTCAGGAGAAAACGCTGTTTTCAGCGGATATCGAGATTTCAGACAAGGACCGGTTTTTGACCCTGATTACCACCGACGGGCAGGACCCCGAGGGACGCATCTGGGACAATATGCCTTTAACGGCCATTGACAGCGATTGGTGCATGTATGCCGATCCGGTTTTGATTTTAGAGTAGGAATCGGCTGCGGTATATCCGGCGGGTGTAATAATTCCGCGAGTAAAAGAAGCATGTGACTGAGACGGCTGTACTTCGCCGCGATGAAATGGAAATTGTCAAGTAAGATCAGTATAAGAAGTTTTCGTACGATGCAAACATAAACACGATAACAATTATTTTTGTGGAGGATCAAAAAATGAAAAGAATGTGTTTGATGTTGATGGGACTGTGTGTCGCAACGAGTTTCGGGGTGGTCATCTATGACAATCCCAGCGGAGGCACGACTGCTGCCTGGAACTGGGGTACGAATATTTGCACCCATTCCGCCGCCGAAGTCGATATTGGTGGTGGAAATATGGTCATTCGGCATACCGGCGTGGTTAGTAATACCACCGGTGCGGATGCAAATGCTCGATTTGGTTCCAAGTGGGATTTCACGGTGTCTGGAAACACCAGTGCCAACCCGGCCGATTACACGGTTTCATTTGATGTCCGCAACGTCTCGGGCAACTGGAACCCCATCGTATTAGGGGTTTCCATCGTCACCCCCAATCCTGCTGTCGGCGGGGATCAGTACGGCCATGGATTTGCCAATCTGAGCATTTCTCAGTCTGACGGGTGGGTCCATGTGAAATTCAACATGGCCGACTTCGTCAATAACTGGTGGCAGGGAGCCAATTGGGATTTACAGCAGTCCACGTGGTCGATGGAGATTGGCCAGCCCTGGCCGGGTGACGTGATGCCCAACGGGACATCCTTTACCCAGGTGTGGGAAATGGATAATCTTAAAATCACCATGGGCTCGGACGCAGAAGCTCATGAGCCGGTGGTTTTGCCGGCCAACGACGACGGTTCGTCCGGGACGTTGATCTCCCAGACCCAGGCCCAGGTCACATTCGGCTGGAATGCGGGCGGCGATCCGGCTTATCTGACCGCATATCGGGTCAATCCCGCAATCAAGGGGCATTATCTCTATTTGACAAACGGCAATCCGAGCGACCCCAATCTTTATCTGCTGGATTATGTTCAGCAGATTCACAATGCCGACCCCAACCTGACCGATCCGTATAATGAGTACGGACCTGTTACACTTAAACAGGCAACCGAGTATTCCTGGAAGGTGGAAGAAGCAATTGCTGATCCGAACGGCAATCCTTACCCATCCGGTCATCAAAACAATATTATGGGGCCGGTCTGGACATTTAATACGATAGCCGCCACCCCCGTTATTCTGGTTGGACCTGCGAATGCCCTGGCTGATTTTAGCGGCAACGCATCATTCAAAGTCACAGGCGGCCCCGCGGCCACCGATTTTCGATGGTTTAAAGTCGGCAGCCCGGATATCCAATTGAGTGACGGCGGTATTTATTCGGGCACCCACACGACAACCCTGGTTATCACCGGTGCAACAGCCGCGGACGAAGGGCAGTTTTACTGCATTGCGTACAACGGCTCTCCGGATACCGGGGGAATTCCTTCGGTTCCATCGAATTCTGCAAAGTTATGGTATCCACGCATGGTCAGTCACTATCCGTTTGAGACGATTGCGGAGGGTGTCTCCCCCGACGTTATCAGTGGTTTTGACGCGGCCATGATGCAGGCAGGAGCCGGTTCGCTTCCGGGTTTAGACAGTACGAATGCCAGAGTAGGGACATCCAGCCTGCTGCTTGACAATGCAGATGCGCAAAGCGCCGATGGTCAGTATGCACAGATTCCTGCCGGTGTAGTCGATTATCAGGATATGACCATTAGTCTATGGATTCGTCCCAGCAGTATTCTTGGATGGAGCCGCGCTTTGGATTTTGGTAACGGGACATCGAGTTACTTGTTCATCACGCCCGATGCCGGCTGGGGTGTGATGCGTTTTGCAATTCGAACCTCCACTGTTGACGAGCAATTGCTTGAGACCGGCGCTCTTACTGCCGGGCAGTGGTATCATGTCGCGGTAACCCTTACTGGAAATACAGGACGCCTGTATCGCAACGGCGAACTGGTTGCGACCAATACGAGCATGACGGTCAATCCGATTGATGTCGGTGCCGTATTGAACTATCTTGGCAAAAGCCAGTGGCCGGATCCTGAATTTAACGGCATGATTGATGACCTCAAGATTTGGAACTATGCTCTGACAACCGTGGATATCGCCAAGGAATACCTGGCGATTGAGGGCGGATCGGTATGCAACCGGGAAATCTACGATCAGCAGGCCTATGACACCAATGGCAACTGCATCATTGATTTGCCGGACTTTGTCAGTTTTGCAGCACGATGGCTGGAAAATGACCGCATCTATGCGGACTAAGCCATCTTGAATTTACATAAACGATGATTTCCGGGCGTCTATTCAGACGCCCGGAAATCTGTTTTAGCTGCGTATGATTCCTTTTGCGAGAACTGATGAATCACTACATGCGTGTAATCGTATTATATCAGCTGGTTATTGAAGTGCTGTCAAAGCGATGTTTTGAGCAGCACTCCGTATTTATTCGGGGGGAATGATGATGAAACACATGATTGTGAAAAGTGCCGAAATCCGTGCCATTATAAAAGCATTTATTGTAATAATTCTCTGTCTTACAGCCGGGCGGGTCTGGGCGGATTACCCTGTGATGCCCCAGCATTATGCCGCGGATCCGACGGCGATTGAATGGAACGGGCGGCTGTATGTCTATTGTTCCAACGATGAAGAAAACAACGACACGGATTACCTGATGGATTCCATCGTCTGTTTTTCGACGGACGACCTCAAAAACTGGACGGATCATGGGGTGGTTTTTGATTCCGACAGTGTTTCCTGGATCGGTACGGCCTGGGCGCCGTGCATTGTCCGGAATAATAATAAATTTTATCTTTATTTCGGCGATTCATACTGGGGTATTGGTGTGGTCACCAGTGACTCCCCGACCGGGCCGTTTACGGCTCCAAAGAATGGGCTGGTGGTGAAACGTGAAGGGCTTTCAGGGGGGACTCCGGGGGCCGACAGCACGTGGGTCTTTGATCCCAGTGTGTTTGTGGACGATGACGGCCAGCCGTATCTTTATTTTGGCGGCGGCGGCCCCAATCAAGCCCGTGTTATCAAACTGAATACAAACATGATCGATCCGATCGGGTCGGCTGTAACGATAGACATGCCGGATTTTTTTGAGGCATCCCACATGCATAAACGGGATGGCATTTATTATTTTTCTTATGCAGATAATTATGAGGATACTACCCCTGGCTCTCAGATTGCCTACATGACCAGTTCCAGCCCGATGAGCGGATTTGTTCGCCGGGGAGTGGCCCTTGGCACACCGCCCAATAATTACGGCAACAACAATCATCACACGTTTTTTACCTATCAGGGGCAATGGTACTGTGTGTACCATAACCGCCATCAGGCGACGGTCGAAGGGATTGTGCCGACGGTGCATCGGAATATCTGTCTGGACCGGCTTTATCACAATTCGGACGGAACGATACAGCAGGTTGTCATTACCCAGGATGGCCTTAACCAGTTAAAGAATCTCACTCCTTTTGTTCGGGTTGAAGGGGAGACGATTGCCCGGCAAAGCGGTGTCAAAACTGAAGTCTGCGCCGAAGGCGGTATCAATGTAACCGCTATTTCCAATGGGGACTGGATTGGGGTGCGAGGAGTGGATTTTGGAGTCGGGGCTTCGAGTTTTCTGGCCCGCGTGGCCAGCGCCGCTGCCGGCGGCAGCATTGAATTACGGCTGGACAGTCTTAATGGAACAGTCGTGGGAACCTGTTCGGTTCCGAACACCGGCAGCAGGCAAACCTGGACGACGATAACCTGCAATGTGTCCGGCGTATCAGGAGTGCACGATTTGTACTTCAGGTTCACTGGAGGGCAGGGCGATGATTTATTCAACCTGAACTGGTGGCAGTTTCAGCAGGTTGAAACGGCGGCGGTTTCTGTCTCGCTTGATTCCGCGACCCTCTATCAGACAATCGAGGGGTTGGGCGGTGCGATTTGTTTTTACAACGGCTGGTTTACGGCGCATCCCTATAAAAAAGAGATATTTGACTATGCGTTTTCGGGGCTGAACCTGTCCATGCTGCGAATTGGCAACTGGTGGCGCGGAGTCAATGGACAGGATACCGCCACGTATGAAATCGTCACAGCGGCCAACCAGCGGCTGGGGCGTCCCGTGCCCATCCTGATGACCTCCTGGTCGCCTCCGGCCTATCTCAAAAGCAATGGCGAGGTTGGCTATGGCGGAACGCTGATTCAGGTCAACGGCGCCTATGATTATGATGGATTTGCGAACTACTGGCGCGACTCGCTTCAGGATTACATCGCTCGTGGTGTCAATCCCACCTGGATCGGCATTCAGAACGAACCGGACTGGACGGCCGATTATGATTCCTGCCGGTTCAATCCGTCCGAGGCTCCCGTCAACGGCGAGTACTATGCGAGTTTTGCCCTGGCACAGAATGCCGTTTATCAGAAGCTTCAGGCCGCTATGACGGCTCCGCCCAAATTGCTGGGGCCGGAGTGCGTGGGTCTCTATGGAAATGGGGCGGGCCTTCGCAATTATATGGCGCAAATGAATCCTCAGACATTTTACGGGATTGCGCATCACCTCTACGGCGGCAGCACCGACGGGACGCCGGATGGGTATAATTCCGCTTTTACAACGGTATTGAACAGCTCCAATACGCTGTTCCCCGGCAAGCCGCGATTTATGACCGAGTTCGGCGACATTAAAGGGCTGGTTCCCTGTGCGAATCTGATTCATAACTCCCTGGTCGTTGAACAGGTCAGCGGGTACAACCATTGGAGCCTGATCTGGCCCGGCGACATCGGACTGGTAGAAATCGAGTTTCCGTGGGGATCGGGTGACTGGACTTCTCCGAAGGGATACTGGCTCAATCCGTCGTATTGGTCGATGAAGCATTATTCCTATTACATACAGCCCGGATTCAGGAGGGTTAAGGCCGGGTCCAATAATTCCGATGTTCTGGTATCCGCCTACCTTTCGCCTGATGACAAGCGGCTTGTCTCAGTATTGATCAATCGCAGCACGACCAAGCCGGCTTCGGTGACTCTGAATCCCGGTTCATTTCAATACGATGTTTCGAGCGTCTATCAAACGGATGGAACGCGTCACTTTGAATCTCTCGGACAAGTCATTGGATCGCAAATAATATTGCCGACAGCGTCGGTGACTACCGTGGTGTGGGATCATTACGGCCCCGTGGCGCCGTCGGGTCTTTGGGCGACGAGGCTGACCGGCAGGCAGGTGAACCTGGGCTGGAATGCATCTGCCGGTGCACTCAGCTATAATCTCAAACGCTCGACAGTCAGCGGGGGACCTTATGTCACCATCGCCTCCGGCCTGACCGTCACCCGTTTTAGCGATACCACGGTGATGCCGGGAATCAAATACTATTATGCGGTCAGTGCCAATACCGCAAGCGGCGAAAGCAGCAACAGCGTCGAAGTGACCCCAGCGATACTGCGTTCGTATCTGAAATGCGATGAAACCAGCGGTCTGATTGCTGCGGATGCCGCCGGCAACGGCTGGACGGGCACCCTGGTGAATGGTCCGGTATGGACGACTGGAAAATTCAGTAATGGCCTGGATCTGGACGGCACCAATGACCATGTCAGCCTGCGGACAGGCGTCGTTGATAATCTGACTGATTTTACCATCGCAGTATGGGTTAATCTGGATACGATCAGTAACTGGTCACGCGTATTTGACTTTGGAACGGGGACATCGGTTAATATGTTCCTGACGCCGCGCAGCGGTTCGGGGGCGGTGCGTTTTGCGATTACCACCTCCGGGGCCGGCGGTGAAAAGCAAATCAACGGTACCGCCGCACTGCCGACGGGCGCATGGACGCATGTTGCGGTAACTCTGGCCGGCAGCACGGGCATTCTTTATGTCAATGGGTCGGAAGTGGGACGCAACAATTCGATGAGTCTGACGCCGGATTCTCTGGGAGTCACAACGCAGAACTATATCGGCAGTTCTCAATACTCGGCGGATGCTTACCTGAATGGGCGAATCGATGAATTTCGCATTTATGCTGTGGCTTTGAGTGCCGCCGACGTGTCGGCATTGTATGCGGAGCAGGTTCCCGCGATGCCCTCTTCACCGTCCGGGCTTAGCGCTACGGCGATATCAGGCAGCCGGATTAACCTGAGTTGGAATGCCTCTTTCGGTGCCACGAACTATAACGTCAAACGTTCAACCGCCAACGGGGGACCTTATATCCATGTTGCCAGCTTGTCAGGGACCAGTTTCAGTGACTCGGGATTGTCCGAAATGACGACGTATTATTATGTTGTCAGTGCCGTCAACAGTGCCGGAGAAAGTGCGGATTCCATACAGGCCGGTGCGACGACACTAAGTACGCCTCCAGAAGCGCCGACGGGTCTTATGGCAACGACAAACGAGGAGTCGATTATCCTGAGTTGGGATGCCAATACGGAAAGCGATTTGGCAGGATATCATATTTATCGGTCGATAACGCCGGGAAGCGGGTATGTCCGGCTGAATGAATCTTTGCTGGAGGAACCGGAATTTACCGATAGCAATATCGACTATTACACACCCTATTATTATACGGTAACTGCTGTTGACAGCTATGGATATGAGAGTTTTCATGCAAATGAAGCAGCAGTGACGCTCACGGACAGCCAAGCGGTTCAACTCCATACAATCGATTTTGAAAATGGAATGGGTGACTGGGTCAACATCTCGGGCGAAGATTCGCATAATTGGACCCGTTATTCAGGGGGCACCATAACACCCAATACCGGTCCGGCCGGCGGGGCAGACGGCAGCACTTGGTATGTTTATCTGGAAACCTCGCCTGGAGGGGCCAACGCTGCCGGACAGAGTGCCATTCTGCAAAGTCCTGCAATTGCGGGCTTTAGGCGAAATTTAACCTTTTATTATCACATGTATGGTGTTGAAACGGGAACCCTGAATATCGATGTTTATGATGGGACATGGCATAATTCGGTGTGGAGTCTGAGCGGTCAGCAGCATAACTCCAACAGCGAAGCTTATAGCCGGGCGATGGTGAATTTGTCGGACTATACCGGCCTGATTCAGATACGTTTTCGGGCGGTGGCCGCCGGCGGACCCCGGGGAGATATAGCCATTGATAATATTGCAGTTTTTGGTAGAATTCTTTACGGTGACGCCAACTTGGATAATATTGTGGATACGGATGACCTTTTTACGTTTGCAGAACACTGGCTCCGGAATCAATGTGAACTGGATTTGGACGGAGATTGTTTAATTAATCTTTACGAATTTGCAGAGTTCGCAAATTATTGGCTCGATCATTCATATCAATAAAAACGGAGAAAGAAAGGATTCTTAGTCTATGCAGTTTAATACAAAAGCGGTGGTCCTGCTGCTGAGTTGTCTGCTTGCATGCCGGGTCTATGGAACTGAATCGTTTGCCCTTGAGCAGGTCCGGCTTCTGGATGGACCGTTCAAGCATGCCCAGGATGTGAATTTAAAGCATTTACTGCAGTATGATGTGGATCGGCTGCTGGCGCCATACCTCAAGGACGCGGGGCTGGAACCCAAAGGACAAAGTTATCCAAACTGGATCGGGCTGGATGGGCATATCGGCGGGCATTACCTGTCGGCTATGGCAATCTATACGGCAGTAACAGGCAATGAGGAGTGTCGCCGTCGAATGGAATACATTGTGGATGAGTTGGCCCGATGCCAGAAGGCCAACGGGGACGGCTACGTGGGCGGAGTGCCGGGCGGACGGGCGATCTGGCGACAGGTGGCCGCGGGGAATCCGCGGGCCCCGCATCGGGCCTGGGTACCCTGGTATAATCTGCACAAAACGTTTGCGGGATTACGGGATGCCTGGATTTACGGAGGCAGCGAGAAAGCCAAAAGCATACTGACAGGTCTTGGAGACTGGTGCGATACGCTGCTGGCCGACTATACGCCCCAGCAGATGGAGGCCATGATGGATCAGGAGTATGGCGGGATGAATGAAGTGCTGGCGGATCTGAGCCGGATCACAGGCGATGACAAGTACCTCAAACTGGCCAGGCGTTTCTCGCACCGTCAACTGCTGGAACCCATGTCGCAGGGGAAGGATACTTTAGACAATAAACATGCCAACACGCAGGTGCCCAAGGTTGTAGGCTTTGCGCGGATTGCTGAATTGAGTCCGGACAAACAGTTTACTGATGCCGCCAGATTTTTCTGGGACACCGTGGTTCACAACCGTACCCTGGCCTTCGGCGGCAACAGCCGGCGGGAACACTTCCCCAGCGCCGAAGCCTGTACTGAATTTGTGGAAGAGCGAGAAGGGCCGGAGTCCTGCAACACCTATAATATGCTGCGGCTGACCGAGATTCTGCATCGGATGGAATCGAAGGCTGAATACGCCGACTATTATGAACGTGCCCTGTTTAACCATATTCTGTCCACCCAGCACCCCGACCACGGCGGGTACGTTTACTTCACCCCGGCCCGGCCGCGTCACTATCGGGTGTATTCGGCCCCCAATGAGGGTATGTGGTGCTGCGTCGGTACGGGGATGGAAAATCACGGGCAGTACGGGCGGTTCATCTATAGTCACGAGGCCCAGGCACTGCTGGTCAATCTGTTCATTGCATCGGAACTGAACTGGCCGGAGAAGGGGATTCATATTCGTCAGGAGACCCGGTTTCCGCAGGAACCTCAGACTGTGCTGAAAGTGCGGGCCGATAAGCCGGTTCGCCTGACGCTGAAGATTCGTCACCCGAGATGGGTTCCGGAAAACAAATTGCAATTTGAGCTGAATGGCGAAGCGTTGGCGGTCACATCCAAGCCATCCTCTTATGCGTCGATAGAGCGAGTCTGGAAAGACGGGGACATACTGAAGGTTACTCTGCCGATGCATGCCGAGCTGGAACCGATGCCCAATGTGCCGGATTATGCGGCAATCCTTTACGGACCGATTGTCCTGGCGGCCAAAACCGGCACGGAAGACCTTCAGGGACTGATTGCTGACGACGATCGCTGGGGACACATTGCCCATGGTCAACTGCTGCCGCTGGACGAGGCGCCCATGCTGGTCGGAGATGCGGCCTCCATTGCTGAAAAAATTACCCCGGTGAACAGGCCTCAGCTTCAGTTTAAGGTGGACGAAGTTGTCCGTCCGGAGTCGTTCCGGTCGCTGGTGCTGGAACCGTTTAATCAGGTCCATGATGCCCGGTACATGATGTACTGGCGGGTGGTCCGGCCTGAAGCATACGCTCAAATCCAGACCGAAATGAAGGCCAGAGAACAGCAGCGGCTGATGCTGGATCGACAGACCGTGGACCGTGTGATTCCCGGCGAACAGCAGCCCGAGGCCGACCATAATCTCCAGCACAAAAACTCCGAAAACGGCGTACACCGCAACCTCCATTTTCGTCATGTTCANNACCTGAAGGTTGTCCCGGATGTCCCGCTTGAGCTTTATGTACTTTACTGGGGCCGTGAAAGCGGCAGACGGACGTTTGATATCAAGGTGGACGGAGAAAAACTGGTCACTGAAAACCTGACGGGCAAATGGAACCGGGATGAGTTTCAAGCCGTGCGATATCCTCTGCCGGCCGGCCTGGTCAAAGAGAAAAAGAAAATAACCGTGACTTTTGAGCCGCATCCAGGCAATTATGCCGGCGGACTATTTGACTTACGAATCGTTCAGGGTATCATTGCCGGTGACACGGAAAGCTCCGGCAAACTCAAGACTTCTGATTAAGGAAGACACACATGCACAATGAATCACAGCGACTTTCGGTCCGGGAAAAGATCGGTTTTGGCCTGGGAGATACCGCATCCAATCTTTTCTTTCAGACCACCATCTATTTCCTGCTGTATTTTTATACCGATGTCTTCGGCATCTCCGCGGCGGCCATCGGCACGATGTTTCTGGTGACCCGTATCTGGGACGCCGTCAATGACCCGATGATGGGGGCGATTGCCGATCGCACCAGCACCCGCTGGGGGAAATTCAGGCCGTATCTGCTGTGGTTTGCCGTGCCGTTCGGAGTGATCGGGATGCTGATGTTTACGACGCCCGATCTGGGTGCCGGCGGCAAATTGATCTGGGCGTATATCACGTATACCCTGATGATGATGGTTTATACGGTGGTCAATGTGCCGTATTGTGCCCTGATGGGCGTTATTTCGCCCAATTCCATGGAACGCACCGTCGTCTCGTCCTATCGGTTCGTGCTGGCATTTATCGGCATGTTTATCGTCCAGTACTCGCTGGTCAGAATGGTCGAGTTCTTCGGCGGCTCAAAAGCCTCCCCCAAAGGCTGGCAATATGCAATGATTGTGCTGTTTTCACTGGCGATCATTCTTTTTCTGATTACTTTTTTCTCGACCCGAGAACGCGTCAAGCCGCTTCATGAACAGAGAAATCCATTCAAGCAGGACATGTTCGATTTATTTAAAAATGGACCCTGGATGCTGATTGGCTTTGCAACGGTATTTCAGCTTATTTATGTCCTGATTCGCGGCGGCAGTATCGTTTATTATTTCGATTATTATATCCAGAGCCAGGAGGTCTCTTTATTCGGAAAGGCATTGACTTTCTCCTCGACCCAGCTTTCTTCGGCTTTCATGCTCAGTGGAACCATCGTTACCATTCTGGCGGCAATGACCACCAAGTGGTTCTGCAAATTTATAGATAAGTCCAAAATATATGCCGGCTTTTTCTTTCTGTCGGCGATTTCCACGGGACTGGTCTACTGGGTCAGTCCGCAGAACCTGGTGCTTTTATTTGCCCTGCAGCTCGTGACCTCGTTTTGCATGGGCCCGGTGTCGGTTCTGCAATGGGCGATTTATACCGATACCGCCGATTACTCGGAATGGAAAACAGGCCGCAGGGCGACGGCATTGATTATGGCTGCGTCCCTGTTTGCATTGAAGATGGGCGTCGCGCTGGGCGGTGCGATTCTGGCCTGGATTCTGGCGTGGTACGGTTATAAGGCCAATCAGCCGCAGACGGAATTGTCGTTACGCGGGATTTGCCTGGCCATGAGTATCTATGCGGCCATTCCGGCGGTTATTGGCGCACTGCTGATGTTCTTCTATCCCTTGAGCAATCGACGGATGATGGCGATTGAGGCAGATCTGGCCCAGCAGCGAAAATAATCTGCTTGTGATGCGATAATAAAAAACGCACAATCGAAGATTTAAAAAAATGAAAAAGCCAAATACGATTCAATCCGATTATCTGAATCCGGCCTTGCCTGTTGCGCAGCGGGTCAGGGATTTGCTGAATCGTATGACCCTTGAGGAAAAAGCCGCTCAGATGCAGTGTATATGGCTGGATAAAGCCAAAACCCTGGTCGATGAGAAGGGCAATTTCGACCTCGAAAAGGCTAGGGCTGCCTTTGGTCAGGGGCATGGTCTGGGCCAGATTGGGCGTCCCAGTGACGCCGGCGGCGGTTTGTCCCCGCGAAACCATGCGGAGTTGACCAACGCCATCCAGAAATTCTTTCTGGAAAACAGCCGGCTGGGCATTCCTGTTATATTCCATGAAGAATGTCTGCATGGTCTTGCAGCAGTCGGTTCAACCAGTTTTCCGCAGCCTATCGGCCTCGGGGCAACATTTGACACGGATCTGATACAGCGTGTGTTTGAAGCAACCGCCTGTGAAGCCCGCATCAGAGGAACTCATCAGGCGTTAACGCCGGTGGTGGATGTGGCCCGTGAACCTCGCTGGGGTCGGGTCGAGGAAACTTACGGCGAAGACCCGTATCTGGTCAGCCGAATGGGTATTGCTGCCGTAAGAGGATTCCAGGGGGATGCATCGTTTACCGACAAAAAACACGTGATCGCCACCCTCAAACACTTTGCCGCCCACGGCCAGCCCGAATCCGGGACCAACTGTGCACCAGTGAATGTTTCTGCCCGGGTGCTTCGTGAAACATTCTTATTTACTTTCAGAGAGGCGATAACCAAAGCCGGCGCCATCAGTGTCATGGCGTCTTACAATGAAATTGATGGCGTTCCTTCCCATGCTAATAAATGGCTGCTGCGGGATGTCTTGCGTCAGGAATGGGGCTTTAAGGGATATGTTGTATCCGATTATTATGCGATTCGCGAACTGAACGAGCGGCCGGATTTGTATGGTCATCATCTGGCAGAGGATGGCAAGCAGGCAGCGGCGCTGGCTGTGAAAGCCGGCGTCAATATCGAGATGCCTGATCCGGATTGTTATAAACACCTGGCCGAACTTGTGCGGGAAGGCAGTGTGCCTGAGTCGGCGCTGGATGAATTGATTGCCCCGATGCTGGAGTGGAAATTCAAGCTCGGCTTGTTCGAAGACCCGTTTGTCAATCCCGATGAGGTTGACAAAATCGTTGGCTGTGATTCGCACAATAAACTTGCACTCGAAGCTGCTCGCAGCACAATTACTCTGCTGAAAAATGATGGCTCGGTGGCGCCGCTGAATGCAAAGAAAATAAAAACCATAGCCGTCATCGGCCCCAATGCCGACCGAGTTATGCTGGGAGGCTACAGCGGCGTACCCAATCATTTTGTCAGTGTTTTGCAGGGCATCAAAGACCGTGTCGGGGATTCCGTGAAGGTCCTCTATCATGAAGGCTGTAAAATTACCATTGGCGGCTCCTGGCAGCAGGATGAAGTCATTCCGAGTGATCCTGTCGAAGATCGCAAGTCCATTGCCCAGGCCGTGGAAGTCGCCCGGCAGGCGGATGTCATTGTTCTGGCCATTGGCGGCAATGAGCAGACGTCCAGAGAAGCCTGGGCCCAAAATCACATGGGCGACCGAACTACGCTGGATATGGCAGGCGTGCAGGATGAACTGGTTGAGGCCATGGCCGCCACTGGAAAACCCGTGATTGCGGTATTGTTTAACGGACGGCCATTGTCGATCTCGCATCTCAGTGAAAAAGTCCCCGTAATTCTGGAATGCTGGTATCTGGGGCAGGAATCCGGAACGGCCATCGCAGAAGTCCTCTTTGGCGACGTCAATCCCGGCGGTAAGCTGCCGATTTCGATTCCCCGCTCAGTGGGGCATATTCCCTGTTATTACAACTATAAACCCTCGGCCCGACGAGGCTATCTCTTTGACGATGTCAGTCCGTTATATGCGTTCGGATACGGGCTGAGTTATACCCGATTTGAGTTCGGAAATCCCCGGCTCAAAAAGCAGGCTATTCGACCGGACGAATCAACGACTGTATCGGTTGAAGTAACCAATACAGGCCCATGGGCCGGGGATGAAGTGGTGCAGATGTACATCCGCGACTGTGTCAGCTCGGTAACACGTCCTGTCAAAGAACTCAAGGGCTTCCGAAGGATTACGTTAAAGTCGGGTCAGACCGAAACCGTTGATCTGGATATTACGCCGGACCATCTGGCTTTTTATAATATCGACATGGATTATGTTGTAGAGCCGGGTGAATTTGAAATTTTGATTGGCAATTCCTCGCGTGATTGTGATTTGCAGAAAGTTAAGCTTACAGTACAAAAACGATAACAAAATGGAGTCTTGTTATGCAGCAATGTCAATCTTTTTCGTCTCTATGCACAGGGAAATGGTTAGCCGATAGGCTATTGTCATTAATCCTGCTGTCTTTTACGGCTGTTTATGCCGATCCCATTGAACTGACGGTTCAGGCCGGCAAGCCGGGAAAACCAATCAGTCCGGACCTTGTCGGGGTGTTCTTTGAAGACCTGAACTATGCAGCCGACGGCGGACTTTATGCGGAGCTGATTCAGAATCGCTCTTTTGAATACAGCCCGACTGAAAAGACGGACTGGCATCCGCTCAAATTCTGGGAACTCAAGAAATACGGCGGGGGGGATGGCTCCATTGCAGTAGCCAATATGCGCCCCGTCCACCGGAACAATCCGCATTATGCACTGCTGACAATCGGCTCACCGGGCGAAGGTGTGGGTATTGCCAACGGCGGATTTGACGGCATCGTCCTCAAAGAGGGTGAAACATACGAGGCATCCTTTTGGGCTTATCAGGCGTTTATGGGACAGATGTGGGGCCGCGGCGACAACAGCAAATCCATGCCGGTGACATTGCGCCTTGAAACAAAAGATGGCGAGGTGCTGGCCCAGTCCAAGCTGGAGATCAAGGGCCGCGCATGGACGCGATACAGCACAAAGCTGGTTCCCACTCGCACGGTCAGCGACGCACGCATGGTTCTGCTGGCTCATGACACGGGTGGACTGTGTCTGGATATGATTTCGCTGTTTCCGGAAAAAACGTTCCGCAGCCGCCCAAACGGCCTGCGGGCAGACCTGGCCCAGACCATTGCCGACATCAAGCCGAAGTTCGTCCGCTTTCCCGGCGGCTGTCTGGTTCACGGCACGGGTATCCATCAGTATTATGACTGGAAAGACAGCATTGGCCCGGTCGAACAGCGGCGCGCCGGACGCAATTTATGGGGCTATCACCAGACGATGGGCCTGGGATATTTTGAATATTTCCAATTCTGCGAGGATATTGGCGCCAAGCCGCTTCCCGTGGTCACCGCCGGCGTGTGCTGCCAGCATGCGGGCAATTCCCCTGGCCGCGGACAGGAAGGCCTGCCCCTCGACGAAATGCCGGCGTATATTCAGGATGTGCTTGACCTGATCGAGTGGGCCAACGGGCCGGCGACATCCCCATGGGGTGCCAAACGGGCCGCCGCAGGGCATCCTGAACCGTTCGGCCTCAAATATATCGGCGTCGGCAACGAAGATGCCATCACCCCGATCTTCAGAGAACGTTTCAAGATGATCTATGAGGCATTGAAGCAAAAGCATCCTGAGATTATTGTGGTGGGTACAGTCGGTCCCTTTGCCAGCGGCGAAGACTACGACAATGGCTGGACGTTTGCGCGCGAGCTGAAGCTCCCGATGGTGGATGAGCACTACTATGTCAATCCGCAGTGGTTCTGGGACAATCTGAATCGCTATAATACATATAATCGTGCTGATTCGAAGGTGTACGTCGGTGAATACGCAGCGCACGATCGCGGAAAACGCAATCCCCTGCGGTCGGCCCTGGCCGAAGCCGCCGGTCTGACCAGCTATGAGCGCAATGGCGATGTGGTCGTGTTTGCCTCTTATGCACCGCTGCTGGCGCGTCGCGGTCACACGCAATGGACGCCGGATATGATCTATTTCGATAGTACCCATGTTTATCTTTCAGCCAACTATTATGTTCAGCAGATATTTGGCCAAAACAGCGGAGATCGGTATCTTGAAACGTCATTTGCCCCGGAGCACAAAATGCTTGCAGCGTCTTCGGTCATCGATTCGAAAACCGGGGATTTGATCGTCAAAATCGTCAACGGCGCCGAGGAACCGGCTGATATCAGCATGCGTCTGGCCGGACTTTCGCAGGAAGCCTCGATGAAGGCCGTCAGGACAGTGCTGACCGGCCCTGGTGCCGATGCCGTCAATGAAGATGGAAAATCTCCGGCTGTCCAGCCGGCCGTTTCAACAGAGACCGTCAAGCCGGTTTTTGCCTATACGGCACCGGCCAATTCCTTAACCGTATTTCGTATTATTCAGTAAACTCATGGAGGATTCACCTATGAACAAAAAGTATGTATGGGTATTTATCTTGGCATTGATTTTGTTTCCAGTGTTGGTCCGGGCGGAATCTGCACAGAATCCTGTCATCTGGGCCGATGTGCCGGATGTCGCGGTCATTCGCGCCGGGGATACCTACTATATGAGCAGCACCACGATGCACATGAGCCCGGGTGTGCCGATTATGAAGTCAAAAGACCTGGTCAACTGGCAGTTGATTGGATATGCCTATGACACTCTGGCGGACAACGAGGCACTCCGGCTGGAAAACGGCAAAAGTGCCTATGGTCAGGGATCCTGGGCCAGCAGCCTGCGGTATCACGAGGGCACGTATTACGTGTCCACATTCTCCAGCACCAGCGGCAGAACGCATATTTACACCACCAAAGACATTGAAAAGGGCGATTGGAAGGAAATCTCATTCGCCCCCTCACTGCATGACCATTCCCTGTTCTTCGATGATGATGGGCGGGTCTATATGATCTATGGCGGCGGCAATCTTCGCCTGGTGGAGCTGAAACCGGATTTGACGGGCATCAAGGATGGCGGATTCAATGATGTCGTAATCCAAAATGCCAGCGCGGTTGCAGGCCCCAACATCGGTCTGAACGCCGAAGGGTCCCAGATGCTCAAGGTCAACGGAAAATATTATGTGATGAACATCACCTGGCCCCGGGGCGGGATGCGCACGCAGATTATTCACCGGGCCGACAAGATCACCGGCCCCTATGAGGGCAAGGTGGTTCTGCAGGACCAGGGGGTTGCACAGGGCTGCCTGATTGACACCCCGGACGGCAAATGGTATGCAATGCTGTTTCAGGACAACGGTTCGGTTGGCCGCAGTCCCTGGCTGATCCCGGTCAAATGGAAAGATGGCTGGCCGGTGCTGGGTATTGATGGAAAAGCGCCCAGGACGCTCGATATTGCCGACAACGAGCCGGGGGTAGGCAATCTTGTCGCCTCAGATGAGTTTAATCGCGGTTCCGGCGAGCCGCTGCCTCTGGTCTGGCAGTGGAACCACAACCCCGACCATCGTTACTGGTCGATTGGCCAGCGGAGCGGCTATTTGCGGCTGACTGCGGGGCGAGTGGATAACGATGTATTAAAGGCCCGCAATACACTGACTCAGCGTACCTTCGGCCCGGCCTGTTCGGCAGTGACGAAAATCGAAGTGGACAATATGAAAGACGGCGATTGTGCCGGCCTGATTGCCCTGCAGAAAAAATACGGCTTTGTCGGTGTAAAAATGGAAGGGTCGTCCAAGTCGATTGTGATGGTCAGTGCCCAATCCGACAAGCCCGAAATCGTCGAGACGGTCTCCCTGAATCAGCAGACCGTGCATCTGAGAATTGACTGCGACTTCCGGGAGCGTACCGATAAGGCTAATTTTTACTACAGCCTTGACGGCCAGACGTGGACGAAGATAGGTTCGGTGCTGCAGATGTCCTATACCTTGCCGCACTTTATGGGATATCGGTTTGGACTGTTCAACTTCGCTGCCAAAGAAACCGGCGGTTTTGTGGATTTTGATTATTATCATGTGAGTCCCCAGATACCCCAGGCTGCTCAGGCCGAACAGCCGGCGGTAGGGGACGATTTCAAGCCGGCATCGACCAATCAGCCGGGTCGGCAATACCCCCAGGTCAACTCCGAAGGCCGGGTTCGAGCACGCATTGCTGCACCGGAGGCTCAGCAGGTTCTGCTGGATATCGGCGGTGTAAAATATCCCATGACCAAAGGACAGGACGGCGCCTGGACTGGCGATTCGGCGCCCCAGGACGAAGGGTTCCATTACTACCAGCTTGTGATTGACAGTGCTCAGGTTCCGGACCCGGGAAGCATGTATTTCTTTGGTGCCAGCCGCTGGGGCAGCGGGGTTGAAGTGCCCGCCAAAGATCAGGACTTTTATGCTCTTAAGGATGTGCCCCACGGCCAGATACGCCAGCATCTTTATTTTTCGAAGGTCACCAACGCCTGGCGTCGCTGCTTTGTGTATACGCCGCCTTTCTATGACAAGGATACCACCAAACGCTATCCGGTATTGTATCTGCAGCACGGCGGCGGTGAAGATGAGACCGGCTGGCCCGGCCAGGGAAAGACCAATCTGATTATGGACAACCTGATCGCCGAAGGAAAGGCCCGCCCATTTATTATTGTCATGGACAATGGTACCTGGAGTATGCCCGGCCGGGAACGACCCCGTCGCGCTGAAGGTGCCCCTTGGCCGCCGACAGGCTGGGCTGATACCTTTAAGAAGGTTCTTCTGGAAGAAATTATCCCTATGATTGACGCCGGTTATCGCACCCTTGCCGATCAGCCGCATCGGGCCATGGCAGGGCTGTCAATGGGGGGGATGCAGACCAATGCCATCGCCATGGAGAATCTGGATGTGTTCTCGCATATCGGCATCTTCAGCGGCGGCACGGTTGGCGATCCTGCGACGGCGCACAATGGAGTGATGGCCAATGCACAGGAATTTAACAAAAAGGTCAAGCTGATTTTTGAGAGCTGCGGCTCGAAAGAAAGACCGGATAGTGTCCGTGCCCATGTGGAGCAGTTGAAAGCGGCTGGGATTAATGCCGTATCCTATGTATCACCCGATACGGCACATGAATGGCAAACCTGGCGGCGCAGTCTGTATCAGTTTGCTCCGCTGTTGTTCAGGGATTAACTGACAGGCGCTGTAAAACCGAGTACATATAACAAGGAATATTAATCATTAGCGAATTAAGGGAGGTCATCAAATGAAAATCAGAGTTATTATGCTGCTGGCAGGGGTCATGACTGGAAGCCTCTGTTTTGCTCAGGCCGAGCAGCCGGCCGTCAAGGACGACTTCAAGCCCTCGACTTTGAATCAGCCCGGCCAGGAATATCCGCAGGTCAACTCGCAGGGCTATGCCCGGTTTCGCATCGTGGCCCCACAGGCTCAGAGTGTCAGCGTCAGCCTGGGCCTGGGCGGACGCGGCGGCACCACGCTTGCCAAAGCCGACGATGGCGTCTGGACGGGCACCACGGCAGGACCGCTGGATGAAGGCTTCCACTACTATCATCTGACGGTGGATGGAGGAACCTTTAACGACCCCGGCGCCCTGAACTTTTACGGTTCCACGCGGTGGGAAAGCGGCATTGAAATTCCTGCTCATGACCAGGATTTCTACGCCCTCAAAGATGTTCCCCACGGCCATGTACACCAGATTCTGTTCCCTTCTAAAAGCACCAACACCTCACGCCGAGCGTTCGTTTATACCCCGCCGGATTACGAAAAGGATCTGACCAAACGCTATCCGGTGCTGTACCTGCAGCACGGCTGGGGTGAAGATGAAACCGCATGGAGCAATCAGGGCCGTGTTAATCTGATTATGGACAACCTGATCGCCGATGGCAAGACCAAGCCTTTTCTTATCGTGATGACCTACGGCATGACCAACGATGTCCGCATCGGCGGCCTCCGAAATTTCGATATCGGGCCATTTCAGACGGTTCTTATCAATGAATTGATTCCTTATATTGATGCCAATTTCCGTACGCTTTCCGATCAACCCAACCGTGCCATGGCCGGCCTGTCCATGGGCGGCATGGAAACCAAGACCATTACCCTGAAGAATCTGGACAAGTTTTCTCATATCGGTCTGTTCAGCGGCGGCATCATCAATCCAAACGATGTCAACTCCACACCCGGCTTCAAGGAAAAAGTCAAGCTCGTGTTCTGTAGTTGCGGCAGCCGTGAAAACCCCGGCAATATCCAGGCCAATCACGAAGCCCTCAATCAGATCGGCATCGCAAACGTTGCGTATGTGTCGCCGGATACAGCTCATGAATTTCTGACCTGGAGACGCAGCTTCTATCAGTTTGCACCGCTGCTGTTCCGGGACCAGCTTCTTCCTGCCGCATCTGCCGTAAAACCGACCGAATCAGGCACAGCAGTTCCCATGCCTGCCGGTCAGACCATTCGCATCAAGGCGGGCCAGTCCACCCCATTCACGGATTCCAGCGGTAATGTCTGGCAGCCGAGCCAGGGGTTTGAGGGCGGCGCCACGATTGATCGCGATCCGGACACGGTGATTGCCGGAACGAAGGATTCGGCCCTGTTTTTGAGCGAACATTACGCCATGGATGCCTTTACCTGCAAGGTTCCCAATGGCAAATACATCGCGAAGCTCTATTTCGCCGAGACATTCGAGGGCATCAGCGGTCCCGGCCAGCGTGTTTTCTCTTATAAGGTGCAGGGAAAGGAGTTTAAGGATTTTGATATCTGGGCAAAGGCCGGCGGCGCCAATCGTGCCTATATCGAAACGATTCCCGTGGAAGTAACCAACGGTCAGTTCCGGATAGAGTTTACCACCCAGATCGAAAATCCGATGATTAATGCCATTGAACTGATTCCGCAGGCAGGTGCAGCCGCACCCGCGCCCTCCAGCCAGACCATCCGCATCAAGGCCGGCCAGTCCACCCCCTTCACGGATTCCAGCGGCAATGTCTGGCAGCCGGGCCAGGGGTTTGAGGGCGGCGCCACGATTGATCGCGATCCGGAGACGGTGATTGCCGGAACGAAGGATTCGGGCCTGTTTTTGAGCGAACATTACGCCATGGACGCCTTTACCTGCAAGGTTCCCAACGGCAAATACATCGCGAAGCTCTATTTTGCCGAGACATTTGAGGGCATCAGCGGTCCCGGCCAGCGTGTTTTCTCTTATAAGGTGCAGGGAAAGGAGTTTAAGGATTTTGATATCTGGGCAAAGGCCGGCGGCGCCAATCGTGCCTATATCGAAACGATTCCCGTGGAAGTAACCAACGGTCAGTTCCGGATAGACTTTACCACCCAGATCGAAAATCCGATGATTAATGCCATCGAACTGATTCCGCAGGCAGGGGATCAGGCAGGTGCAGCCGAACCCGCCCCCGCGCCGGAGGCCCGCAGAGGTGCAGGACGCCGATTTGGTGGCGCCATTCAGTTAGGACCGGATGATAAACCGGCATTCCCCGATCCCGCCCCGGATATTACTCAGAAACGCGAAGGGATTGCCCGCGGTAAAATGGAAATGGTCGAATACGATTCCAAAACCGTCGGCACCCGGCGCAAGATGCTTGTCTATACCCCCGCAGGCTACTCAACCGACCGCAAATATCCGGTTCTTTACCTGCTGCACGGTATCGGCGGTGATGAGACCGAATGGCAGCGGTTTGCTTCGGTGGATATCCTGTTCGACAATCTGCTGGCTGACAAAAAAGCTGAGCCGATGATTGTGGTGATGCCCAACGGCCGTGCCCAGCCCAACGACCGGGCGGAAGGAAATGTTTACAGCACCGCTCCGGCCTTCGAGAAATTCGAGCTGGATTTGCTCAATGATGTCATTCCCGCCATTGAAAGCCGGTATTCTGTATTAGCAGACCGTGAACACCGGGCCCTGGCAGGGCTCTCCATGGGCGGGGGGCAGTCCCTCAATTTCGGTCTGGGACATCTGGAAACATTTGCCTGGGTGGGCGGATTTTCTTCAGCACCGAACACCAAACCGGCTCAGCAGCTTGTTCCCGACCCGGCCAAAGCCCGTCGGGAATTGAGACTGTTATGGCTGGCCTGCGGCAACAAAGACGGACTGATCTCCATCAGTCAGGATGTGCACGCCTATCTGAAAGAAAACAATGTACCGCATGTCTGGCATGTGGATTCCAATGCCCACGACGCCACTGAATGGCGGAATAACCTGTATTATTTTGCCCAGCATCTTTTCCGCCCGGATGCAGCCCGGGCTGCAGTCACATCGAATCAGCCTGCTGCAGCACCGGCAGAGTCCCCCAAGTCGCCTTTTGCCATGCCCCTCAAGTGGAAATCCTCCGGCGTGCTGATCAAACCGGTCTCCGATGACACCCACACCATCGTATCCATCAAAGACCCGACCATTGTCCGCTACAATGACCTGTGGCACATTTATGCAACGGTTTACTCAACGTCGGCCAGAACCTGGAGCATGGCCTATCTGAACTTCAAGGACTGGTCCGAAGCCCCCAATGCCAAGCTCACTTTTGTCGATGTCAATCCGGGTTTAAAAGGGTATCATTGTGCACCGCATCTGTTCTATTTTACTCCGCACAAAAAGTGGTACCTCGTGTTCCAGTCGCAGCAGCCGCAGTATTGCACCACCGATGACATCACCAGGCCCGAAACCTGGACGGCACCGAAGAATTTCTTCGAGAAGCTGCCCTCCAGCGCCCCGAGGCTCCCGATTGACTATCATATCATCTGTGATCAGACCCACGCCTATCTGTTCTTTACCGGCGATGACGGACGTTTTTATCGCAGCCGGACCCGAATCGAAGATTTCCCCAACGGATTTGGCGATATTGAGATTGCCATTCAGGACAATCGCAACAACCTGTTCGAAGGCAGTATGACTTATAAGATCAAAGGGACCAACACCTATCTGACGATCATCGAGGCCATGAGTCCGGCCCGGTACTACCGCGCCTGGATTTCCAGCGATCTCAACGGGGAATGGAAACCCCTGCCGGGCGCCGACTCCTGGGAGACGCCCTTTGCCGGAATCAACAACGTCACCTTTGAAGACGGTGTCGAACCCTGGACAAGAGACATCAGTCATGGTGAACTGCTTCGCGACAATTATAACGAAACCCCGACCATTGACCCCGCAAACCTGCGATTCCTTTTCCAGGGACGTGACCCGAAGAGCAATGGTCGCTATGAGCTGCTGCCGTATCAACTGGGCTTGTTGACTCTGGAACGTCCCGACAACAAACCAGCCGCAGNNTACAGTGGCAGTTTCCGACCTGCCGGCATTAAAGAACGTGTACAAAGAGGATTTCCTGATTGGGGGCGCATACAATCGAAATCTTGTAATGGGCCAGGATCCCCAGGCGGCGGCAATCGCCATCCAGCAGTTCAATTCGGCCACATCCGAAAATGACATGAAATGGCAGCTCATCCATCCGCAGCCGGGTCAGTATAATTGGGCCCCGGCGGACAGTTTCATGGAATTCTGCGAGAAAAATAATATGGTTCCGATTGGCCACACGCTTGTTTGGCACGCCCAGGTTCCCGGTTGGGTATTTACGGATGATTCCGGACAACCTGTGACTCGTGATGCATTGCTGGCCAGAATGAAAGACCATATTTCCACCGTCGTGGGTCGGTATAAAGGCCGTATTAAAGGATGGGATGTGGTCAATGAAGCCCTCAATGAAGACGGCAGCATGAGAAACACGCAATGGTTCAGAATTATCGGCGAAGGCAAGCCCGAGCAGAAATTCGATCATATTGCCAAAGCATTTGAATATGCCCATCAGGCCGACCCGGATATGGAATTGTACTACAATGATTACAATCTGGATACGAGCAGGGCAAAATGTGATGGGGCCGTCGCAATTGTCAAGCATCTCCAGTCCAAAGGTCTCCGGATAGACGGTGTCGGGATTCAGCTTCATGGCGGTCTGGAATATCCAAGCAAAGAGTCCCTGGAGTATGCCATCAACAGTCTGGCCGCAACCGGCGTTAAAGTCATGATTACCGAACTGGATATCAGAACCCAGACCCGGGGTAACAGGGGGGCGGATGTGAGCCAGGTTAACAGACAAAGCACATCCGATTCGACTGCCCAGAGCGAAGAAACCCAGCAAAAGCTGGCAAAAAAATACGCCGAACTCTTCGGCATATTTATCAAACACAGAGACAAAATTACCCGTGTCACATTTTGGGGTGTTTATGATACAACATCCTGGATCGGCGGTTCCCCACTGTTGTTTGACAGAAACTATCAGCCCAAAAAGGCATTTGAGGCCGTCGTTAAAGCAAAATCTTCTGGCCAGTAATCGAACCCTGGACTGATCAGGCAGAGACTGCTGGGTGTTTCAGCAGGCAGGATTCGGTCTTTCATAGTCGATTTGAAGTTACAATCACATATAAGTATATCAAGACGGGGCATGTCGGATAGTTTCCGACATGCCCTTTGGTATGTACTCACATCAGAGAAGACATATTTCTCTGGGATGTATGAAATTATGATAGGTAAAAACAAAAATTTATTACTAATCAGGAGATTTGATTACATATAATAGATAAGACCATAAAAGATGTTTTTGAGGATTAGAGGCAATTCTATGTCCAGAAAAGATGAATATATTGGGTATTTTATCAAATACAACAATCAGTTGTTTAATTTCATCCTGACGTTGGTGCCCAATTACTCCGATGCCGAAGATATCCTCCAGAAATCAGCCAGCATCATGTGGGAAAAATTCGATACCTATCAGCGCGACACTTTCTTTTTGGCCTGGGCGCGAAAAATCATCCGGCTGACCATATCCAACTATTATCGCACGAAACGACAGGAATTCCAATTCGATGACCAGATGCTGGATGCGCTTGCCTCGGCACACGAGAATGAGTCCAAACGCTCTGAAGAGCAATTGGCTGCGTTGACGGTATGCCTGAGCAAACTGGAACCCTCCGACCTGGATTTGATTCGATTGCGGTTCTATGAAAGGTTTTCCGTGCCGGAAATAGCATCTAAAACCAATCGAAACATGCATACCCTCTATAAGCGAATTCCGACAATCTTTATCCTGCTGCACAACTGCATTAAAAGGACGCTCATGTCGGAGGATCTGGCCTGATGAATCCCCTGGACCTCAAACGCCTGTATGAGTTGATTTATGCTGCGATTGAAGGGCACAGTACGCCCGAGCAGTTCTGTGCCTTAAAACAAATGCTTCGCGAACATCCGCAGGCCGTGGGGCATTACATCGATTTTATGTCCATTCTATGCAAGATACGCTCCGCGGAATACTTTAAAAACAAGCCGGACCAGGAGTTATTCGACCGGCAGTTCTGGGGAATGATGTCCCAGCATGAAAAATCTGCCCCGGCGATTGAAGCCGTCAAAGAAGGTCCGGATCAATCGCCTGTCCAGCTAATCGATTTAGAATATAATAAAATCCCCCGAAAAATCAGCTTCAGTACGGTCATTTCATTTGCTGCGATTGCCGCGGCTATCCTCTTTGTGGTGAGTTTCATGTACTTTGTACCGGACCCATCACGTCTTGAAGTTGCCACATTGACCGATAGCATCTCGGCTCAATGGGCAAACCAGAACAGTTCGTCGCAAACCGGGGATCGATTGCTGGCTGACGGCAAGTCGATGATTCTGCGTGAAGGGCTGGTCGAACTCCAGTTTGACACCAACGCCCAGGTCGTCATTGAAGCTCCGGCGGAATTTCAGATTCTCGCCGAAGACCGAATCGGACTTCAGTATGGCAAGGTATATGCCATCGTTCCCAGAGAGGCGACTGGTTTTTCCGTCTATACTCAAAACGGGAAAGTCATCGATTTCGGAACCGAATTCGGTGTTCATGCCAGCCCGACCCATGAGACCTTTCTGCATGTCATCAGGGGTAAAACCATGCTGATTGCCGGCGGGCAGTCGGACAAAAAAAACAGTGTTGAGGTGGGTGCGGGGGCGGCCAAAAGGGTGTCGGGCATCTCCGGCGCCATCTCCGATATTCACTGCAATGAATCCCTGTTTGTTCGTGCCATCGATTCAGCCTCTAAATTTATCTGGCGGGGACAGGCAGCAATCAATCTGGCGGATTTGGTCGGCGGTGGAAATGGGCTGGGTACCGGACGTCAGGATTACGGCATCGGAATCGAGACGGGCACTCTTTCAGAAAGCACCTTGTATGTGAATGGCTATGGGATCAGAAACCAGAAACCCTGGACCTCCTTTTGCCCGGTGTCTAAAATACCCGGTATCGATGGTATTTTTATCCCCGACGGCAGCCCGGAGCCGGCCGTTGTCAGTTCGCAGGGGCATGTGTTTGACAAGTGTCCGGATACCAATGCGTACTGGTGCTCTCCGATTATTAATGGCAGTAAAACGATTAATGACGATTTCGATCTGATGATCAATAATATACGGTATGGCACACCTGAAAATCCTGCCATATTCATGCATGCCAATATCGGGATCACCTTTGATCTGCAGGCAATTCGCAGCCTGCTGCCGGATGGCGTGCAGCCGGGACGGTTTACGGCGATTGCCGCAGCCCCGGTTCCGTATAAGGATATTACGAGTTATTTCGATGTCTGGATTGCAGTGGACGGACAGGTCCGTTTTTCAAAAACAGGCATCACTGCACCCCAGAATTTTCCCATCGACGTGGCTTTGACTGAACAGGACCGTTTTCTGTCACTGGTGGTGACGGAAGGGAAAGCGGGCAGGGAAAATCAGGGAAATGCCTACGACTGGTGTTTCTTCTGCCGTCCCGAACTGATCCTGGATATGGACTGACGTAGAATGTAATTGTGACACTGTGACTGTGATGTGACAATGACAGTAAAAATATAAAAAATCGAAAACCGGATCAATCAGTGAAAGGAGGTTGGTGACGAGCAGGAAGTATGATGTGCGGAGTGTATGTGATGGCGAGTGTACTTAGGAAGCAAGAGCGTGAAATGGAATTGTAAGAAGTCGTAATATCCAAATCTATTTAGGAGAACAGTAATGAGAAGAGTAATTTTATTCACAGCGTTATGCGCTGCAGTATTCGTCGGTACGAGTCAAGGCCTGAATATTGCAGTATCCGGGACGAGTCAGACAGGCAATCAGCCCATCATCGACTTTCTGGTGCAGAACTTCGGCGCAAACGTTACTTTTGGGGATTACAGCACTCCGGCGAATATCCCCGCCGGTACGGATGTGTTTATGGTCGGTCGTGTGCTGACCAGCGGCGCCTATGGCAATGCGACCAACACAGCGACGTTCAACGCGCTGACCATTCCTGTGGTGTGCTTTACCAGCTATGTCGCACGCCCGGACGGCAGCCGCTGGGGCTGGCACACCGGAGCGATTGGCGCGTTCCACACGTTGTCCGGAAACGAAACAGTCGTGACCCAGGCCGGAGCCTCGGTGTTCGGTGGTGCCGGTGCGGTTAACTGGTGGAATGACGCCACCTGGGGTTTCTCGGCACCGGGTACCGGTACGGTCGGGGAGGGGCAGATTCTGGCCACTTCGCCGGCGGGTGAAATTATTGTTGCGTACTGGAAGGCCGGCGAAAAATCCGGCTCGGGAGCGGTTTTTGGTTCCNNCAAACGGCTGCTGTTCAATGTTCCCGATCAAGGCAGCGGCAATCCCGTGGACCTGCCCAATACGGATGCAGGCAAAAAGGCTTTATTAGCCGCACTGAAACTCATTTTGACACAAGAAAACCTTCCTCACAATCCGACCGCTGCGCCGCTCAATCCGGATGGTTCCGTGGGAACACCGACCTCTCTGACGAAGGCAGATGTAACGCTCGGCTGGGACGCGGCCAAGAATTCGGATTCCCAGGTTCTTCCGAACATTCTTCGCCATAACATCTATCTGTCTTCCAGTAATGATCCCAATGTGTATCTGGTTGATTCCGTGAATCAGGTCCACAATGCCGATCCCAGTCTGACCAATCCTCGTAATGAATACGGACCGCTCAGTCTGAATCGCGGCATTAAGTACTACTGGAAAATCGAAGAAGTATTGGATAACGGTACCGGCGGTTATCCGGCCGGGGATCCAAACAATATTATGGGAGAACTGTGGTCCTTTGTTATGGTTCCGGCAACCGTAAGCGTTTCGGCTTGCTCACCGGCCTATAATGTGGTGGATGCCGGCAGCAATCTTGTTGTGTCCGTGGTGGGAGGGGCGGCAGATACCTATCAATGGTACAAGATCGGTAATCCCGACGTGGCCCTGACTAACGGCGCTGATTATGCCGGGGTGAATACGGATACGCTGACCATTTATAATGTGCAGTTGGCTGATGAAGGGTATTACTATTGTGTCGTTACCAACACCCTGCCCAGCACGGCCTCCAATCGTGACACCGGCCCGGCTCGCGTGATGACCAAACGTCTGATGAATCATTATCCGATGGAATCGATGGCCTATGATGTGAATCCAAATGGTATTACACCGGATATTGTTAACGGATTTAATCTGCGGATGGCCAGCAATGACTCCGGGACAGATGTGCCGGTACTGGAAGCCAATACGGTCCCCGGGCTTGCAGGCACTTCCTCGCTGAAGTTTAATAATCCTCGCGCTAACCCGGCGGATCCGAACAACGTCGATGCCCAGTATGCACAAATTGACGAAGGTATGGTGGCCGCTTATCAGGACATCACGATTTCGGCCTGGGTCTATTCCAGCGGTGGTTCCAACTGGAACCGAATCCTCGATTTCGGCAACAACACAGACAACTATATTTTCCTGTGCCTGAATCCCGGCAGCGTTAACAACGCGGTGCGATTTGCGGTGAAAGTTACCGGTACCGAACAAACGGTGACCTCAGCAGCCGAGGCGGTTCCGGTGGGTCAATGGACGTTCGTTAGCGCCACGCTGACCGGCAATACCGCCCGGTTGTATGTCAACGGCGAACGGGTTGCTGTCAATACGAGTATGACCAACGATCCGATCAGTTTTGCACCAACGACGCAGAACTGGCTTGCCAGAAGCATGTGGGGCGCAGGTGACGGGTACTTCAACGGTATGATCGATGACCTGAAGATATGGAACTATGGTCTCAGCGCTCAGGAAGTTGCCCATGAGTATCTCAAGACTGTGACGACTCAGCCGTGGGTCTGCGATCGGGAAGCCTGGTCAGCAGACGCGCTGATGGTGGCTCTGGATGTCAATGACGATTGCCGGATTGATATGACCGATTTTTCTGCATTCGCAGGAAAATGGTTGGAAGATGCCTATCAGATCAGCCTTCCGTAACTAAGATTTGCTCTATCGCTAACAACGGTTTCCGGGCGTCGATTCAGACGTCCGGAAACCTGTTTTTTTAAGACCATCCCTTGAAACGATGTGAGGACCTGAGACTAACTCTATATAAACGTTCATCTTATATCTGTTATGGAGATATAATTTAGTTTCATTCATCATAAAGACAGTAATGTCGTTCAGAGAAGGCTGAACAATCTGTTTTGTGAATATTTCATAAAGTATTTTCATGTATATAGTTATGGCATTTCATAAAAAAATTGATACCAACATCTTGAATCCTTGTCAACAGCATGTTATAGTAATACTTAAGTGCTTGTGATTCTGCTGGTTTATCCAGCAAAACAGGCAATTGCTCCAATTCGTTGTTTATCAGGTGGAAATGGCTTTTGGTTTGAGAAACTGAAAAACCGAAATGTAATCCAAACCTGAGCAGAAGAGAATATTCTACAGGCAGAATATTAAAGTGGTTCGGTAATTGGAGATACTATGCGAAAAAAAACAGCTTTCACCCTCATTGAATTACTGGTCGTTATTGCCATCATCGCCTTGCTGCTAAGTATTATCGTTCCTGCCCTGAGGATAGCCAAGGAAAAGTCCAAAAATTTGTCCTGCCGCGCCAATGTACGTTCTTTATCAATGGCTTTACGGCTATACTCCGAACAGACTAATGGGCGCATGTTTACTTATTATGCTGGCCTGTATTTGAACCAGTTGTCCGATCAAATGGGGGATTTGAATAAAGTACGATATTGTCCATCAACAATAGTGGATGAGACGGTTAAGATAGGGGAATGGGGCACTTCAGCCAAAGCCTGGACCTGGGTTTCCGGCGTATCCCGGCCGGAACATGGTTCCTACGGATTGAATGGATGGATTTATCGGTACCCCGCGAATTATAACAATACGTGGGTGGAATCTGCGGACAATCTCAAAAAATTTGCCTATGCCAACACGCTTGAGGCACCAAACTCCGCATCGGTCCCAGTCTTTTTCGACTGCCTCTGGGTGGATGCCTGGCCCAAACATACCGACACCATTCCAGTCAATTTCGACCTGTCCCAGGAACCGCCAAACAGGAATACCGGCGGAGATGGTCCGGTGAATAATCATATACGCCGTCTTATACTTAGACGTCACTGGGGCACGTCCAACGTGTCTTTCCTTGATGGACATGTCGACAATATTAAACTCGAAAACCTCTGGGCATACAAATGGCATCAGGAGTTTA
>DLFY01000284.1 GCA_002482415.1 Phycisphaerales bacterium UBA7708 | reverse complement strand
CATGGGATGTCCCGGAGGATGCGTCGGCGGCGGCGGCCAGCCGTATGCCGGTGCCAACTCGATTCCGCTGGATGAGGAAGCACTCAAGAAGCGGGCACAGGCACTGTATGATGAAGACCGGTCCAAGACGATTCGCCGCAGTCATGACAACCCCGATGTTCAGAAGCTGTATAAAGAGTTCCTGCAGCGGCCGGGCAGTCATATTGCTCATGAACTGCTGCATACTCACTATAAACAGAAATTCCCGAAAGGGATTATCCCAAAAGATACCCTCAAGTAAGACGGAGTACTACGATGCCAGAAATTACACAGGAAAAATTGGATGAACTGAAGGCGTTTATCGCTGATTGTTCGCAAAAAGAATACCCGGATTCCTATCTGATTGCGGTTCTTCATAAGGTGCAGGGATTGTTTGGGTACCTGCCCCGCGAAGTGATGGACCAGGTTGCAGATCTAATGCAGATTCCCACGGCCCACATCTGGGGCGTGGCGACTTTCTACCACTATTTCAATCTGAAACCAATTGGCAAGCATACCATTAGTGTGTGTCTCGGCACGGCCTGTTATGTCAAAGGTGCCGTCGAAATACTGGATGCTATCAAGCGGGAACTCGGAATTCAGGTCGGCCAGACTACCGAAGATATGATGTTTACCTTGCAGGAAGCCCGTTGTCTGGGTGCCTGCGGTATTGCTCCGGTGATTATGATTGACGACAAAATATATGGTGAATTAGATGCCAAGAAAGTTGTTGCCGTGATTAATCAGTACCGTAAAGGGGCACAGGTAGCCTAAAAAGAAGTTTTTTGTACCGGAAGTCGCATTCTTTGTGAAAAATGACTTGAATTTCCGGGACAAAAGAACAAAATAGAGATAAAATGAGTCAAAAGGCGGTCTGTGGGTAAAATGCCCGGGATCACAAAGAAAACAAAGATACAGGAGTACCGAGATGGCGAAGAAGATTTTGGTAATCGATGACGATCCGGATTTTGTGGAATCTGTAGTCAATCTGCTGGAAGCCAAGGGCTATCAGGTCGCCTCGGCTGCCAATGGTAAGGACGGCGTGGCCAAGGCGACAGCCGACAAGCCCAATCTGATTTTGCTGGATGTAATGATGAACACCAAGGATGAAGGCTTTAACGTAGCCCGTCAGCTGCAGGAATTGCCGGAAGTGAAGGGGACACCCGTAATTATGGTTACCGGTGTCCGTAAGGAGATGAATTTGCCGTTTGGTTTTGAACCGGATGAAACATGGCTGCCGGTCAAACAAATCCTTGAAAAACCGGTCAAGCCTGAAGTGCTGATGAAAGCAGTTGCCGAAGCGATTGGATAAGTGCTTATTTCAAAATGATTTAAAAGACAGCGGAGACGAACGTTTTCGCTGTCTTTTTTTATTTATCCGAGGGCGACATCCAGTGACATCATAATGGCAAAACCCAGCATGACTCCCATGGTGGCCAGGTCGGCGTTGCCTTCGCGCTGGGATTCGGGTATGACTTCCTCGACAACGACATAAATCATTGCGCCGGCCGCAAAAGCCAAAGCATAAGGAAGCAGTGGGGCGACCATAGTGACAGCCAAGGCCCCCAAGACTCCGGCGGCCGGCTCTACCATGCCGGAAAGCTGGCCGTACCAGAAGCTTTTGGTTCGACTGAGGCCCTCTCGACGCAGGGGCACGGCAACCGCCACGCCTTCCGGGAAGTTCTGCAGGCCGATGCCCATAGCCAGGGCACAGGCGGCGGTGAAACTGGCTTCGCTGAGACCGTATTTCAAGGCACCGAAGGCGACACCGACAGCCAGACCTTCAGGGATATTGTGGATTGTAATTGCGAGGACCAGCAGGACGCTGCGCCGCCAGTGGGTGTGTATGCCTTCGGCCTGATCGGTTGGGTAGCCCAGATGCAGGTGGGGCATGACGAAATCGACCAGACGCAGGAAAGCTCCGCCCAGTAAAAAGCCAACCACGGCCGGTATNNAAGCTGCCGCACCAAACGCCACGCCCACGGCAAGCCCCTCGGGAATGTTGTGCAGCGTGATGGCCAGCACGAGCAGCACGCTGCGCTGCCAGCTTGTCTTGACGCCCTCCCTTTTTCCACCTAAACCCTGATGCAAATGCGGCAGAATTTTGTCCACGATGAAGAGAAACGCCCCGCCGCCTAAAAAGCCGATAGCCGCGACCAGCCATGCCGGCGTCGGGCCGATTTCAGCCATTTCAATAGCAGGCGCCAGCAGGGACCAGAAGCTGGCGGCGATCATCACGCCGCCGGCAAAGGCCAGCATGAAATCGAGAAATTTCCGGTTGATGTTTTTAAAGAAAAAGACCATGGATGCGCCCGCCGCGGTCAAGCCCCATGTAAAGAGGGTGGCGATAAAGGCCTGTGTAACCGGACTTAGATTTTCAAGCTGCTCCAGCATATGGATATCCTTGTATCAGAATTGCCGGAATTATATCTTACAGCAGCGAACGGACAAGCAAAAAAGCCAGCAAAATAGCCGACAGGCTGGCTGTCAGAGTCATGGGTCTGGGGCGTTCTTTCAGGGCGACCAGTCCAAGAAGAATGATAATCGGCAGATGCAGCATCACGAGGGATTTGACGTTGACGACTGCACCGGCAATGGTTTTGGAATACTGGACGGCGTATTGCTGGGTCAAGAAGGCTCCCGTCGCAACCAGACCATACAGCAGCAGGGGGACGGCCGTTCGCACAGAGAGCTTTTGAAATGCCTTGACGCGGTACGTTTCGCCGGCCATAAGGATGGCGCTGAATAAATTCCAGCAGGCAGTGTACGCCAGGGCGCCCTGGGCGATACGATTGATCGCAACACGGTCCAGGATGGTCGAGATGCCGAAAAGGACCGCCGCAGCAAGAGACAATAGCGTATAAATAGATTTGCCCGCGGAGGATTTATCCCGGTTGGCGGCATACAGAGTCCAGCCCACCGCGGCCATACTCAGCAGCATATACAGGACAGATTCGTTTTTGGGTGTTTCGTGCCAGCCCAGCCACAGAGTCAGCAGGGAAAAAACAAGCACGGCCGCCTGCATGGGCATGACAATCGTGAGATTGCCAAACTGGATGGCTTCGGTAATCCAGATACTGCCGGCAAACGTAATCAGGGCTGTGGTCAGGATAACCAGCCAGAACATGCCATCGAGTGGAAAGCCAATCCCGCAGATAAACAGCATCGGCAACAGGATGGCCGCACTGATGAGGCGTGATGCCAGTATGACAAGGCGGGAATGAATGCCGGTGCACAGTTTGCGAATAATCAATACCTTGGCGACTTCGCATAGCATCGCTAACAGACTAAATACAATCCAGAGGGGCATTGACAGGCTTAGCGTCCTTTCCGTAATTCAGTCTGGGACTGGGCATGACGAATGCGGGCCAGCAATTTGTGCAGATTCCTGCTGCTCAGGTAATTGGCCAGCATTTTTGCATTCCGTCGGTCATGGTATTGAAGCAGGGCAAGCTGGAGTTTCTTTTCGCTCTGGCCGCGCGGGATGTGGATGGTCTTTTTTCGCGGCGACAGGCCCGAGACATACATGGCCGCTGACATTGTCAGCGGGACGGGCACAAAGTCCTGTACCTGGCGCAGCCGCCAGTTGCGGTTGACAAGATATTCGGTCAGTTTAATCGCGTCCTCGGGCGAGCATCCGGGATGGGAACCAATAAAATAAGGGACCAGATACTGGTTTTGGCCGGCTTTGCGGGACATCTGTGTAAATTTATCTTCTNNCTTCAAACTGTTCAAACACCTCAAATGAGGGTTTGCCCATCAATTCCAGGACATGCGGACAATAATGTTCCGGGGCGACTTTCAGATGTCCGCCGGTAAAGTGGCGTGCCAGCAACTGCATATATTCAGGCGATTGGAGCGCCAAGTCATGACGTATGCCGGATGCGACATACGTGCGGAGCTTTTGTTTTTTTCCTCCCCGCCATGTCAGGACCGCGTCCATGAGTTTAAGCATTTGACTGTGGTTGGCCTTTAAGTTAGGGCACAACGAAGGAAACAGGCAGCTTGTGCGGATACAGGAACCTGTTTTGGTACAGGTCATGCCGTACATGTTGGCTGTGGGGCCGCCGATATCGGTGATGGTGCCGCCAAAGCTTCGCTGATGGATTAAGAGGTCTGCTTCATCAAGAATGGATTCGACGGAGCGGCTGCGGATGGTTTTGCCCTGATGGAAGAATATCGAACAGAAATTGCACCCGCCGAAGCAGCCGCGATGAGTAGTGATGCTGAATTCCACCGGTTTGATGGCTGGTACGCCGCCCTGAGAGTCATACATTGGATGGCATTGTCGTGTATACGGCAAGGCATAAAGGGCATCCAGTTCATCTGCTTCCAGCGGCTGGGCTGGGGGATTGACCACAATCACACCCGCTCCCTGGTCTTGTATGATGGATTTGTCTCCGGGATGGGCGTGTTTTTGATAAGTCAGTTGCGCGTCCATGAACAGATGGCGGTCCTGTTCGATCTGTTCCAGTGAGGGCAGCCGTACTCCGTCCGCAGGGGCTGGAATATCTCGGACGATTCGGTACGCGATGCCGGGAATATCAGTCATGTCTGCAATGGTTTTTCCTGCATCCAGACGTCGGGAGATTTCGGCAATAGCTCGCTCACCCATGCCATGGATAAGAATATCGGCTTTGGCATCGACAAGGATCGAGCGTTTGATTTTGTCTTCGATAAAATCGTAATGGACGAGCCGACGAAGACTGGCTTCCAGACCACCCAGAATGATGGGAATATTTTTGAAAGCTTCTCTGGCGCGGGCTGAATAAACCAGCAACGGGCGGTCCGGCCGTAAACCGAGCCTGCCGCCGGGGCTATACACGTCTTCTGAACGTCGGTGTCCCATGGAGGCATAGTTATTCAGTCGAGAATCAATACAGCCGGAGGTAATCCCCCAAAACAGACGGGGTGGGCCGAAAATCCGGAAGCTGTCGGCCGTATGCCAGTCAGGCTGAGCAAGAATGGCGACACGATACCCCTGTTTTTGCAGATATCGGCCAATCAGGGCGACACCAAATGAGGGATGATCGACGTAGGCATCGCCGGTAATCATGACAATATCCGGCCGATCCCAGCCGAGAGAGTGCATCTCTGCCTGCGTTGCAGGGAGCGGCATTATGGTACTATTCTTGTTTTTCAGAGACATTTCAGAGTATTTTTATCCAGAGACGATAACCGGTTGACAAACAAAACATTATACTTTATTATCTGGCTTTCGTCGATAGCATGGAGCAGGAATTTGTGGATTGGCTTCTAACGGCGGGTCGGGCCCGTAGCTCAGCGGTAGAGCAGGGGACTCATAATCCCTTGGTCCAAGGTTCGAATCCTTGCGGGCCCATTACTTAAGTTGTTTAAATAAAATGATTTACGATGTATTTAGAATGTGATAGAAAAAGTCTTGAATGCGATTTGCGTCAGTTTTGCGTCAGTCACTTTTTTGCCACAACCACTACCTGATTGGAGATTTGACTCGCTTTAACCATGTCCTCAGTACGAACCTTCAAATAGTATTTACGCGTGGTGGTGATATTCGAATGTCCTGCCAATTGCTGAACCACCTGAATCGGCAGCAGTTGAGCCCAGTTGGTAATTGCTGACCGTCGTAAGTCGTGTACAGTACAGTGGGCAACACCAGCCCGTTTACAGATTCTATCAAAGTCTCGGTTGATGTTATGAAGAGTGCTAATCGCCGCTTTTTTCCCATACTCAATCGGTTTCTTTTTGAGATTCTTAAAACGGTCTAAGGGAATAAATATATAGGCATGCCCTTCCTTGCATTCGGAAAGAAGACATGCCAGATATTGTAATGCCTGATCACTTGAAGGTGTCTGTCTGTTCTCATGATCTTTCGGTTCCCACTTTAAAGTGGATGGGGTATCCTTTTTGGCCCGTACGTTAATCAGCTTGTTTTCAAAATCAATGTCATTCCAAGTCAAATGGAGAATCTCTTCTCTGCGAAGCCCGCAACCATAAGCAATTGCCAGAAAAGCCTTCCACCAGTCATTTGGGGTTTTGCTTAACAGGGCATGGTATTCCTCAACAGTCACATATCGTATGTCATTGATGGTCTTTTTGCGTTGTTTAATGCCTACAAAAGGATTATGACCTTCATGCAGATATCCTCTGGGAGTGATCGCCAGATTAAAAATCCGTTTTAATGTACGAATATCTTTATTGACGGTTGCGACAGAAACTTCAGATGCAATCCTCTTGCTAATATACGCTTCAGCATGCCTTGGTTTGATATTGGCTAAAGAAACATGCCCGCCTATGAACTTTTCAAAGAGTCGCAATGACCGCATCTGGTCATATAAGGTGGATGAAGCGATCTGGCCGGGCATGAGCTTTTTGTGTTCCTCAATAAAATCCTTCAGCAGGATTTTATCCGGTTTGTCGGATTTGCCATGGTTGACTTTTTCCTGCATCTGTCTGACAAAACATTCGGCTTCCCTGCGAGTTGGAAAACTCTGAGAATACCGCTTTCCCGATAAACCAAACCATCGCACTTCCCAATGATGGCGTCTTTTCTGCGGCCATTGTTCTCGGGGAACCGGTTGCCCATCTTCGGATGGAACCGACTCCAGCCATCGACGATAAATACCAATTTTTTCTGTTGCCATAATGGTAACTCCTTTCGGTGGTTACCACCGGCGACTGACGGGAATAGTATATCCGACTTTCCCGACAGGCGCAAGTTAAATATGTTCGGTTTTGGCTTTCAGAAAAGCGTCCAACTCTTCACGGCGGTACCAGACATGACGGGCAAATTTGGTGGCTTTTAATTCACCCCGGCTTCGCCAATAGTCCAGCGTTCGTCGTGCTGATTCAGGCGTGTGTCCGGTTTCATGAAGCCGCAGATACATGGCGGCCTCTGAGGGATTCATCAGGTCAGGAAAGGGATTCGGCAAGCTTGGCCATGCTGGTTGATGATGCAATTCTTCAGATTCCATATAATTAAACTCCTTTATTAAAGCCAGACTACGCCCGCATCATGGTTCTGGATTTCGGCTTGATCCTCCGGTGTTAATCCGGAGGGGTACAATAACAATCGCAGTATTGAGATATCGGTGTATTTTCGAATCGCTTGCTGGACATGTTTGACCAGATTGACGACGTATCGGGACCAATTTTTACGGTTTCGGATTTTTTCAATCGACTTGGCTTCGGTGTCATAGTCCCAAGCTTGAAGGGCCTGCTGGCACAGCTTCAGACCGGGGCCGCGGGGATTGACCGGCTCAGCAAAAATTTCTTCAACCTTGCAATCGACGGCAAATTTAACCAGCATATCGATCTGTTCCGGTGAATCTGCAATACCCGGCAGGAGGGGACATAACATCCCGTAGGTCCGAAAACCTCTGGCGGCAGCTTCCACCATGGCAGACATCCGTTCTTTGATGGAAGATGCGTTGGGTTCCAGAATATTGATAATCCTGTCTTGGTCTGGGGCCGCGGTGATGCTCAGGCCGACAAGCACTCTATTGAGGTGCTGTTCAATCAGATCAAAATCTTGCGATACTGTGGCGTTTTTGGTAAGAATCCGGACGGTCCAACCCGGTTGCGCCAGGATTGCCTGGAGACACTGCCTGCCGAGGTTGTGTTCCTGGGCTTCCGGCGCCCAGGCATCAACGGTTGTACAAAGCTGGATCATGCCGCGTCTTTTTATCTTAACGGCATCTTTAGCAATCCGCTGAGGGGTTGACGGGTCCACAATGGCATAGCCGAATTGGAAAGGATTTTCTCTTAATTGGCCAAATGCTTTGTGAGTTCGCAGCATGGCACCGGAACTACAATAAAGACAGCCGTGGCCGCATTTGAGACCGGGGTTGACAGCAAAATCAGCCAGTTTCTTTTTGGCAAATTCCGGCGTTGCCGTGATGCCCCCTTTTAACGGGTACGAATGAATTCTGAATGGTTTTTCCATAGTTTGCCTTTCTGCCTGTGATGGATCGAATAGGCTTTTTATCATCCCTCTATTTAATCATAAAACCCTGCCAGGGCGAATATCTAAGTAATTATAGATCCATGATTTATATTTGGACTAAGGATGATGGATGGATTGCAGGGAGGATGGATTCGGGGGGGGACGGCTCAGCATCCGGATGAGCTGAGCCAGTCCACAAAGACGGGACAGCGGAGGACAAAACATGGAAAGATGCAGATTGTGCAAAAAGGTCAGGGAAGACTTATTCGGCGGCTATTGTTTACGTTGTGAAACGATAGCGTTTGATGCCGCATCCGACAGGCAAGCCGAAACGGAGGGAGTCGTATGAGCAGCGTTGAGATTTCCGGAACAGGCTATCCGCAGCAGGATCAGATGGACGAATTGAGTTATGAGTGTCGTTATGGCACAACAAAAGAGCTTTGTGTATGATGGAGTGGATGAAAATGAACTATTGTCCTCTATGTAAAACGGGATATGTCAGAGCAGGTCACAAATACTGCCGGGATTGTGAGCAGGAGGCGGCAAAGATGGAACAACAGCTTTCTTTGGAGGGGGAGTGGCAATGCGGCCGGAACAATTGAAAAAGACGGTTCAGGAGGCATTTGATAGACTGGTTAGGGATATCGAGGCGGGCAAAAGCCAGCAGTTGAAAGACTATCTGCGGATGATGGGGCGATTTACGAACTATAGTTTCGGGAATATGCTGTTAATCCTGATGCAACGCCCGGATGCCGAACAGGTAGCGGGATTTTGGACCTGGAAAAAATTAGGCCGGTCAGTGAAGAAGGGCGAGAGAGGGATTGCGATTCTGGCGCCGATGGTGTACCACAGAGAGATTCCCCTTGAGGGTGAGGAAGGTCAAGAACCGAAAACCAAGGAGGTCGAATATTTGGCGGGATTCAGGACGGCTTGGGTGTTCGATGTCAGCCAGACGGAAGGCCGTCCACTGGCTGAGTTTTCCCAGGTCAAGGGAGAACCGGGTCAGTATTTGGAGATGCTCAAAGCATATGTTGCTGTCAAGGGAATTAAGCTGGATTATAGCTTGATTCCGGGTCAGACATTGGGATTGTCATGCGGCGGAAGGATTGTCATTAAAGCGGGGATGACTGCAGCGGAGGAATTTTCGACGCTTACGCATGAGTTGGCCCATGAGATGGTCCACAGAACACAGGAAAGTAAGCCATTTGACCGGAAAAGAAAAGAGCTTGAGGCCGAAGCAATAGCCTATGTCGTCGCCAGAGGAATTAAATTGGATACCAATTCGGCAAGTGCAGACTATATCCAGCTCTATAACGGTGATAAGGTGGCTTTACAAGAATCTTTGGAGCGGATCCAGAAAACGGCCTCCGAAATCCTCTGGGCATTGAAGAATTCCGGGACGTATGTGACCGCAGATTACCGGCAAGAGGAAACGNNNGAGGCCGCATAAAAAAGCCCGCCGTGGGCGGCGGGCTTTAAGAGGTGGGCAATGAGTTTCTGGTTATAAACCGAAGAATTTGATAAAATTGGGTTTGCCGGCAGGGCGGCGGCAGGTTTGGCTGGGATATTGAAATTTAATGAATACGGTCTGTCTGCACTCGGGGCAATGCGTATGAATTACTTCGATATTGTCCGACATGGTGATGCCATAATCTGCAGACCAGACCTTTTCAGGTTCCTCGTTACAGCGGGGATTGATCGCATCGACTGAACTATTGCAATGGCCGCAATTGACTGAGTAAGAAGACATCGGGATTTCCTTTCAATCTTGGGGTTATTGTGTGGATTCAGCCATTTCAGTGTACTTGACAAAAGCACGCTGACGCGTGGCCTGGATAACGTCATCAAGGTGGGCTAAATCTTCAGGAAATAACGTCAGGGTATCATTGACCCATTTATCGTCTTTTTTGTAGCTGCGCTGCAGGGTGAACGATAATCGGGCCGGGTCGTTGGGATTTTGGGAGGGGTGTTCCCATGCAGTTATTTTCAATTTGCCAGCCTTCATTTCAAATCGTGGTGTGGTTTTGGCTTTTGACATAGAAGTTCCTTTCGAATAGGGTTATTTGAACGGTTTAAACGGTCTGAAACGTGCTCTGGAGCTGTGGTTGTCATTCGGGCTCTCTTCATCCGGTGTTTCGGACGTATGGTTACCCATCACAGGCCAATCTAAATAGACGATCCAAAATAATTCCATGCCAGCAAATTCCAATAGCCGTCCAAGATGGATTGCCCCCGCGGCGTTCAAAAGGTGCATCCCGCTTTTTAAAGCGATGATATACAACGGCAACGTCATAAAGCTGATGCCGATAAAGAAGCCCAAGGCTCCCCGCCGCAAGTACCAGGGATAGATGCCAGGGCGGAGGAGAACCTCGGCAAAGTGGCGTAAGACCTGTGCGGCAATCAAAGATGCTGTGATGGTGATGGCGTGAGGGATAAAGGCGCGATAGCTGAAAAGCGACAACAGGATTCCGGGGTCAATCAGAATCGATAGAAATATCAGGCTGATGCCGACAACCATTAAAATCACGGGGGTTTTGGGGGAAGAAGGGCGGTAGATCATATCTTGGTCCTTTCCATAGAATACCTGAAGTACAGATGGTTTATTCCATTATGGATTTGATCGTGTTGATGCGGCGTCAGAATGGGTTTTGAGCGGGTTTGACTGACGGTTTTTTCGATGGTCCACAGTACCTCCGGAATTGAAAGGGGATACATAGCCCTGACAGGGATCTCTTGAAATGGAGTGTGAAGGACGGGATTCAGTATTCCCCAGATACCGGATGTCGTTAAAACAACGAGGGAAGCATTCAGCCGTTTGATCATCTCGGGGTGCTCTTTCAGAATGGATTCAATCTGGCTGATGCATTCCAGGATAGCGTTGACGGCAATCTCCGGACATTTCCACAGGATTTCCCGCCAGACCTCTGTCAGAGAAATGATATCCGGGAGGGGTTCGATCAGATACAAGCTGCCATGGGTTTGCATGATTCCGGTAAATCGGCTCAAAAAGGGCCTGGTAAAGTCAGGAGTATTTTCCAGCCTGATTTGTTTTGCCGGCAGGACATCGATGGGTTTAAACCGATGCAGTAATGCCGGCCAGTTGTGCAGCTTATGGACAACCTGGAAACTGCCGGCATTTCCGCAGGTGCCTGTTCTGGCGGGATGGGTGATCAGAAAATCCTGGAGTCGATAGGAATTCATGCCTGTTTTTCCTTGAATTTAGTGGGAATCTGAAGATTGTTTTTGTCCTGATTGATCGTATTGTCGCCGATGGCTAACACGCCTTCCCGGCAGCAGACTGGGCACTTTTCATTTTGCCGAGTTTGGGCGGCAGTCATTTGGACGTTAAGCTGGCTGAAATGAACAAAATCCCAATTCCCAAATGTCGGTCCATGGACTAAGGATAAAAAGGCTGAGATGCCCAGTTGAGCGATACTGGCATTCAGATTGGCCACAGAAGGGGCGATATGGTGGACTTTTCCCTGTCCGTACCCCAGGGATGCATGCTGAAGTGCCGATAAATCATCCATTAATTCAAGCGCTGCTGAAGAAGGATCAAATCCGCCGCAACAGACAAGGCAGGCATTCTGGCCCGGCAGAACGATACGGACCTGGCCAGCCGCTTCCAGGGAATTGTCCTCCATGTGAATATCACATCCCAAATCGATATAGGGGATCATGTATTTAACAGAGTTTTCATTGCAGATCTTGCGGACACTATCCCTGTCGCCTGCACCAATCAGGATGGTAGCGGCTTTGATTCTATCGAGAGCTGCTTTTGCTGTGACCGAACACGGATAAGGATAGAATTTAACGTTTGGATTTTTATCCAGGGCGTATCGCGTTGCAACCGTAACCTTGGGTTGTCCGATATCCCGAGGGGTAGCATACGGTATTCGAGGCAGGTTGGAAGGCTCAACCGTATCCGGATCAATGACAGCGATCCAGCCTTCCGTTCCGGCTCCGATAGAAATCAGCGTCTGAAGAATGTGTGCCCCATTGCCGCCGACCCCGATGATGGCAATGTTCTGTTGAGCTAAGGTTTTCTGGCTCCAATCCCGAATCCGTATTTGTCGATCATAAGTTGGATCTGAGATTTCAGCGGTGTCATGGGATTGCCCGGTGTGTCTGATTTCAGATTTTCGGCCCAGGACTTCGATGGCTTCGATGGTTCGATAGCCGTTGAGGGACCGATCATAAACGACGGAATCATGGGCCTGTATACCCTGACCAAAGACAATCATGGCATGTGTCTCGGGTGGCGGAAGCAGCCTGCAGATATCCTTGGCATTGTTTAAAGACTCGGCTTCATCGATAGAACTGAAATGAGGTATTTTTTCAAAGGGATGAGTGTGGATATCTAATATTCCACATTGTTTTTGCTGCGCCAGGAAGTAGACAAGGAATTGTAAATTCTTATTTGGAGTTACACCTGTGCTGCCCTGATAGATCAAATCTTCAGGGTCTGGAATAAATATATCTGAAACAATCAGGACTGTACCATCTGCAGTCCTGGCCAAATTAAAAAGCGCATAGGCGAACTGTTCCCTGGAGTCGTCCTGATTCAGGTGGTGATATAATGCTTCAAAAGAGAGTCTGGCAAAGCGAATCCTGACAAGACGGCCTAAAACTGAGGTCTCTGTTTTTTTCAACCGGTTCATATTTTTTCCTTTCGGTTATTGAGTTGGGGGATTGGTTAAATTGGTACGAATGATTTCCATAAGGCTGTTTAAGTCATCTCGTGTCATATCCCAGTCGATATTTTCAAAGCAGAACCACCCCCAATCCCCGAGATCTGGATCGTGATGGTCGCGGAACTCATCGAGCTTTTTTCCATGGAAACGCAAATCGGCGGGCAGATAGATACGATCGGATCCGATTCCTGGTGGTTTGACAGGGTAGTCATCGGGAATCATAATTAACACTTCCGTAGTATTGTAATTATAACCCGGAGGCAGTTTAAAATTATGGATAATGATTCTTTCTCCATTGTCTTCCACAGAAATATCGTAACCCAGGCTTAATATCTCCAGGTCTTCGATCAGACGGTCGACATATTGAGCCATACTTATCCTCCTCGGGTGTTGTCCGAAATATCTCCGATGTGCTGACCGGGTTTAATGAAAATATTTTGGTTGCGATTGAGGACTTTATTGGATCCGTCGGAGTCTTTCAATATCAACGTTCTGTTCCGAGGGATTCCGCCAATTCGACGGATCTCAGCCTCACTGATGGAACCATCTTCTTTTGTAGGAATACGATATTCCTGGCTGTTAATCATTACATGTTTCATACAATAACCCTTTCAATTTGGTGTTCACTATTTATGCCGTAATACCTTAACTACGGCCACAATCGTAGTTACCAGGATGCCCAATATGCATAACTGTCGATATCGAAATGGATTGGATACATGCAGGGCTGACATGATCTCATCAAAAGAAAAGCTGATGCGGATTGACTTCAGGATATAAAAGAATACGATTAAACCCAGAAGGAGCCATATCCATTCCCATCGGAATCGTCTTTGCCGTCTGGGTCGGGGCCGAAGTAAGATCACTGCCGGCCGGCGTCTAAAATTTTGACCTGGTTGTGTCATATAGTATTCTCCGATAACTACCAACAGTATACCCAAGGTTTGATGGAACTGATTGACAGCACAATGATGAAATAATCATTGAAGAATTAGTAATCGCTTACGTCGGAGTCCTCGTCCGGATCTGATTGCTCTGTAAAGGTCGCTTCATAAGTCTCATCATTTTCAGATGGATTTTCAGATGCCTCCGAATGGCCTTCATGAAGCCGCTTCAAGCCCCAGCCGCACAGGGCAATCAATCCCAGGCCCCCCATCACATCATAAACCACAGACGGGGCATGCCCTCCGCAGAAGGGAAGAACCTGGGGCAGAGGAAATATATCCCCGCCCCGCACAAAATTAATGATTGCCGCGGCAACAATGACCACCAGGATGATTTTAAAGAATTTCATGGCCATAACTCCTTTAAAAAAGTGTCTACGGTTTCAAAACGAATCTTTTCGGAATCAAAGGTGAAAAAACAGTGTTCTTCCAGTTGTTTTTTAAGAGAAGGTATCATTCGCTTTTGAGTCACGACGATCGTAATGGATGAAATCTGATCAGAGGTAAGACAATTGGCCAGGTGCGAAGGGATGTTTTTATCATAAGTCGAAATTACTTCAAATACTTCGGCCTTACCTGAATTGAGCAGCCATGCACAGTCTACCGGGTGATTGGTATTGGGAACAATCCATTCGATATGAGTCTGATAGCCTTTTTTTTGCCCGACTTTTTGGATAAATGAAACTATATGACGGTGAATGGAGCCTCCTTTGCCTTTTTGCACCGGGGACTGCTTGTTGAGATAGAGCCACCCCTGATCGGTGAGTTCGACCAGCAGCAGCTTTCTGCTTGAAAACTGGGGCTCATCGAAACGGGCCAATTTAAGATTTTCCAGCTCCTTTCTGGCAGTGATGATGGAAGCTGGTTTGAGATTGCTGTTGAGATGAATAACCGGCACATATGGACTCAAACTTGCCAAATCCAGCAGGAGGCGGACATTGGGGGACAGCTTCGTTGGGTTTTGAATTTTCTTTTGTTCCAGCCAAGTCTTTGTTGAGCTGTTTTTGTGTTTTTCCAGGGCCTCTACGACATGCGGCAATTCATGCAGATGCTTGGAAGGAATATAAAAGGGAATGGGATCATAAGTTGGCATTGACCTTGATCTGTCAGGTGCTACACAATCAATTTGACAATGCATTGCATGATGCCATGCCTGCTGATTTTGCTGCAACAGGACTTGTCCAGGAGGAAGGGCGGGCAGCATCAATTCTGCATTGGGAGGCAAGTGTAGCAACTGTCGGGCATAGTATAATTGATTCCCTTCACCCATATTAAAAACAAAGGTATTCTGAAAGCTGCTGCTGATATAGGGAGACATTTGGCCGAGAATACCTGCTCCGACGACGATCATAATACCAAATTCTCTGCCCATTCTCAGCAACTGGGCCAGGATGCTGTAACTGTCTAAGAAAGAATGATCGGTGGAGGCTAAATTTAAATCCTGATCGGCTTCGTCCAGATAGATAATAACCTCGGTGGTATCGCATTTCTGACGGCGATGGATTCTGCCATATAAGATTTGGGCGATGATCAGGTCAATGATGAATAGCCGTATCCAGGATGGATATAATGTTGGAATTTCAATCAGACAGGTTTTCCCTTGGGAAATTACATCGCGTTCCATGTCAATGCCCGAAAAAGTCTGAAAATATGGGCATTGGGCCAGGATTTGGAGGATTTGCGTAAGGGTTTGTGCATATTCCGGTTTTGTTGCCCATAGCCATGGGGGAGATGAAAGAGCGGTCTCATATATCAGACGAAAGTCTGGGAAAAGCACGGTATTGGAAGGCGGAATGTTTAAAACTGCTACGAGAAAACTGAACAGATTGGCCAGGCACATGGCACTGGCAATCAGGTTGGGATTAGCCCGGACCGAAATCAACGCAGTAATAATCTGTATCCAAATGGTGGAGGCGACTCCTGCCGGAGGTTGTAGGCCGATCTTGAAGTGTGAATCATAGACATTCCAGCGGAGCAGTTTATCCTTGGGGATATATTGGGTGAGATCGCCGTAATCGCCTTTTCTGTCAAAAATAATTTGAGAAGTGCGTTTATGTATGTGATTGTTTGCCTTCTCCACTTCGATAATGATTCGACGGATCAAAGTGGATTTCCCGGCCCCGGTTGCCCCAACGCTCAATACATGCCGGGGTTTATCCTGATAACGCAGGCCGATGCGAATGAGGGGGTCATTGACAAGCGAACCGATTTCTATGTCATATTTTCCTTTGGCATAGAGTTGCTGCTCGGTGGGGTCACGATGGAGATAATTTGGAAAATCTATGGCATGATCGATAATAGATTGCAGTTGGACCAGGATGGCTTTGGCCATGCCTTCCGAGAGTTTTCCTGATGTGGCCTGAACCTGGTAAACAGCCAACTCAGGATATTGCACCGTAAGATTATAGCGATTGATTACATGTAACAAGATTTGGACATAATTGGATTTCATCGGGTTTCCTCGGTCGCAGTGAAGAGAAACCAGAGAGTATGGCGAAACTGATATTTACGCTGACATACAGGACATCTGAATTTATGATCTGTGCTGTTATGGGTGTGTCTGGGGCATAGAAGCTTGCCGCAGGTACAGTGTTTTGTATTGGGAAGGCTGACAATCCCATGTGTTGGCTTATCGCGGACAGGGAATTTCCAGGGTGGTTTGCGGCAAAAACTGCACACCCCCACATCGACATTGGGTTTTCCCGGATACCACAGAGGTCCGTCGACCAATTTAATCGACGTATTATCATGAATATGGGTAATAGAACCATCAGGCTCTGTGAGGAGAGATTCGCCGGCGATGATTTCCAGGATAATGGTACCATCTTCATCCCTCAGGACTGTCCGAAAGAGATTGTTCGGAGGAGTGAGATTGATGGGCTGATGTGACATGAAATCATCCTCCAATGGCCTTGAATACAATACAAAAGCCAAAATAAAATAAGACAAGACACAAGACAGCCAGAGTCAGGGCACCAGTCCCAACGACAAACCAGAATAAAAAGACCATGCCTGTTTTGGTCCAATCGGCAAATAGACGGCAGTACTTGTGAAAGCCTTTGGGTTCCGGGGCTGGAGGAAACAGACATTGATTATGGATGGGATTACTGGCGGTCATGGGTAGCTCCAGGATGATAAGGAAAGACGGCTGATATTCGCAACGTCTGGTCATTAATATCGTGATCAAAACAAACCACCAGGGTTTTATGGAGCAGCTCTTTGGAGTCAATCTTTTCCCCGGGTCTGACGGTGCATCCTGCAGATCGGAATATATCTGCCGTGATCCCATCAGTATAGAGCGGGGGGATTCGTATCTTGTGAAGTCGGCCGCGATTAAAGAAATCCTGGTGTTCCAGGACTAACACAATTCCGGGTGGCTTTCTGCTGATACTGATGGAATGAATTGATACAGGATATTTTGTGTTTCTGTTTAGTTCGGGGTACACTTGCACTTCGATGAATAGTTTACGAGCCATAGAACATCCTTTCAGAAATAATGTCCTGCTTTAATTATACACGGATCAGACAAGGCAGTATGACTCCATCATGACACCATAATCATATTGAAGTGTGCTGGTGAATTATCAGGTTATTACTTGATCAATTCCGGTGTTACAATTACCCATGTCCGCTCTTTGGGCCAATAGATAGAAAAATTGTCTCCGCTGGATTCTGAAACCAGGAAACGGGCATTGGATACACGCTCGCGGTACATCCTGCGCAGGTAGCAGATTCGTGCTGCCAGCACGCCTTTGTAATGTAAGTTATCTATCTCAGTCATTTTTTTCAGGCTCCAGCGATCAAATCGGACGCCAGGATGTCGCATTATGGCTTTCAATATTTCCTCCGAATGTTCTCCCGGCCCACGACCTTTGTTTTGAAAAGGCTTCCAGATGCCTTTTTTATTACGATAGCCGTTGACCCCCAGGCATTTTGCCAGGACGCAATCATATTGCCTGTAAGGAAAAGCAAGTGCTTCTGTTCGGGGATAAGAATTCTTGGTGATATCTGTGCCGTTGTAACTTTCGACATGAAATATAAATGAAGCAGACATAGTTAATTCTCCTGTTAAATGGGTTTATTACTTAAATTCCGACGATTACTTCGACGAACAATTTATACATGTTGGATTATCCTAAACATATTGAACCCAAATTTTTTGGAGTCTCTTACAAAAATATTATTAGCTCTTAAGCAAAACACTTTTTTTATGTGCATCTCTCTATGTATATAATACGCAAGAGAAATGAAGCATGATATGGGTAAGTCTGGAATATTATGGGAAGAAATGGGAATGAAGATAGAAACAATATCGCTGAAGTATTTTAGGGGAAAAATACAGCCAAATAAATTATGTTATTTTACATTATGTCTCTTTATTATTACTTCATACCAGCGGAATGCGCCTCGGAATTCGAGCAAGTCTCCGGATTGAACACCATATATTAGGCAATCTGTTTTATTAATCTTGATACGACATCTAGATTCAACTCTTTTATTATGACCATCATCAATCATATATTCTAAGGAATCTTTATAATCTGGATGTTTCTCTATTTCAGTATGAATCGTTTCTTGAAGAATGGATTCACTGCATTTTGGGCAGATAATCAGTGCCCCCCTTAGATAGGGATGATTATATATAAGGAACAACTGATGGCCATAATAGGTCCAAACTTCTTGTGCATCTTTTGGAGGATTTATTCGGTATTCTGAATTGATAGTGGCGTAAAACCGTCCTCGACAACATCCATTTTTTCTATATATAGGATTTGGTAGAAATCGCATAGCATCTCCTTTGCAGTTATGAGCGTGAAATGTCGATATTTTACGAATCAAACTCAAAAACTAAATAACAATTAGCTTGCTTTTTTAAAGCCAGCACATAACAAAGAAATATCCTAGTATAAAGCTTTGTCTTATCGCATTTTTATAACGATATAAATTGTGAATATCCATGCAGGGGGGGGGACGGATGCAATGTACTGAATAGGCGTATTTACAGTGAGGGCCAATATGGCTTGGAGGTTCAAAAGAATTCGAATAATGGAGGGGGTGATTAACAGGAGGGAAATAATAAATAATGGGAACAAAAGTNNAAAGCATGGTGAATTGTATTGACGAAGCTGGGAAATCCGATTCTGAATTTATGCTTGATAGAAATCAGAAAATCAGGGCAGTCTGTTGGGTGGTTGATCACAACCGGTATTTTTTGCATGTTAAATGATAAGAGGATTCGCAGATAAGCCCTAAAATCAAATACCAGGGAGTAATTTGCGGGAAGATCAGTCGTGGATAGGGTATTGCCGCTGTGATGATGCCTGGACGGACTGTGAAAGATGTCCTGATCAGAATCTGTATAATATTTACACTTGGAAAGGTCTGCTTTATTTTCGATGAATTTACACGTAAAATAAAGCGATTGCTTGATCTTGTTATTTTTAAAATAGGGACCGAAAAGAAATATCAGGATAAAAACAGCGAATAAAAGCCTAAGCTCGCGGCGTTGTTTGTCTTGCCGTAAGAAGCATGAAGAGTCGGTTTTCTTGCACACTCTAAGCATAGGCAATTCTCGCTGATCATGCGATGATCATCGTTTACATCCATGCAAAATGATACGCGGAATCCCATCCCTTGAATCTCAGTCCTTAGTCGTTCAGTGGTCTCTGTTCTTAACCTCAACATGTATAAGGAATCTCAATTAACAAAAATGTCTTTGGGTGCCTGAACAAAGTTATTAACGATGAGTGTNNTTGGGCATTTACTTCAATCATTTACGCCCATCACACATAATGATATTAAATCCAAAAAGACAAAGCAAGAAAAATATTATAAGATAAACCAGATGCATTTACATTCTAATGTCGCGTACTCCATTAATTTATTGCGAAATTGATTCTAAAAAGGCGAATGTTATTCAGGATTTACAAGGGATAAAATCTACAATGTAAAAAATCTATTAAACATAAAATATTGCTTGATTTATGAACTTCATCCAGCATAAGATTCACGTTGCATTTACTTCAATCTTGCATTTGGTTTTCTTTGGAGGGGAGCCAGTGCAAACAAGCCCTCTTCCCAGCCATGAGAAGAGGGCTTTTACATAAGATAAAAGCCTTCGGGTGAAATACATGACAGGCAGCAAGCCAATAAAACGGATATCCGCGGGTCAGATTACCGCGGCCCTATGGGAGAACGAGGTTAACATAAACGGCCAGCCAACGACGGTCTTGAAGGTATCGGTACAAAAGGCCTATAAGGACCGAACCGGGACATGGAAAACCTCCAACAGCTTCAGCAGGAATGATATACCGCTGGTTCAATTCACCCTGCAAAAAGCATTTGAAACGATGCTGGGCGAACGAACAATTTCAACGACCGAGAATGCACCGGCTGAAGAGGAAGTTGTTGCCTGAAAGGGCAAACAAGGTCTTTTTTTCTTTTTTTTATTCCAGATAATAAGGATGGATTCTTCTCACATCATTCATTCCACTCAAACCGGATATATTTCTGATATAATGTCGTGGTCTGCACTGTGACAATTTCTGTCAGGTAGTCATTTTTAACCCGGCTGCACTGGACGAGTCCGGCATACTCCATGGGTTCAATCACGCGCCGGGCGATGACCCAGCGGGGCTGAATATAGGGGATGACCGTCCGGCGGATTTCCTCCAAGGCTTGCGGCTGGACATACTTTGAAAATAGCGCATCATACTGCAGGATGGAAGAGGACAGTTTACCCGCCTTATACAGTGAAAAAGCGATTGTTTTCTGAATGGAATCCAGTTCCGGCAGCCGGTCGTAAAAGCCGATGTTGAACCGGATAAAAAAAGTTATAAATAACAGGTGATATAATGTGCCGGCGTTTTCGGGTTTTAGCAGCTCGACTCCGGCTGGGGTGACCAGGAATTTGTTTTTCCGCCTTCGGATAAGACCGGCCAGCCGGCAGACTAAGCGGGTAGTCCAGAGTGCAGACAGGTCATATTCTTAGATGATGTTGCGTTCTGACCGGGCATATTTGGTATACCCATTGTCGAATTTAATGCGGTCTGATAGACAACGGACTACCGAGGTGGTCAAATAACCGGCTTTGGTGGCGGTAGGTTCATGCTGACGGGCCAGAAGCTCATTCAATAATATAACCGTGTTAAAAAATAGAG
>DLFY01000137.1:15595-22971 GCA_002482415.1 Phycisphaerales bacterium UBA7708 | reverse complement strand
CGGAACATCCACTTCTGCCCATTGGCTCCATTACCCCACGACATAATCGTCTGTTCCTTACCAATGGAATTGGCTTTAATCCACGCCATACACGTCCGCGATGCCGTCCCCGTTATCCCGGCATACCCGGCCACATCCACGTAATCATCCACCCCATCCAGCTTGAGTGCATTATTACGTTGACCTGTTACCCAAGGATTCTCCGCAATATTGAGTGTATGTCCATCATATCCACTAATACTGTCAGAAACAATGGCCCCCGATGTTTCATCCATCTTCCACCATGATATGGGGCTGGGTAAAGAAGGCAAAACATAACTTTCTTCAATCCAATGTTCAGCCACTACAGCAAAATCAACCAAATCTACCTTCCCGGAGGTGTCAATATCTATTCCCTCACAGAAATTATTGGACAAATTGCACTCGGTCAACAGCCAATGTTGACTAAAATAATCAAGGTCTTCAATATTCACTCCATCAGGGCAGACCCAATCGGCAGCAGGTATTTGCCATCGGAGTCGCGGATAATTTGTTTCTTCACATATCGCCCAACTGTCGGTAAAATCCCACCCCGCATCAACAAATGTGGAACGTATTTTCATTTCTTGCGATAACTTCCCAATAGCCCCCTGGCTGGAACCATCACCCACTCCAATGCTTTTTCCCGACGTTTGCATGTCCCAGAAAGACGACGTAATTGTGCCCGAATTATTACCCCCCACCAAGCCACCGATATTCGGATAAGAGCCGCTTACAGCCCCCACAGAATAACAAGTTACAATCGCACCTTGAGAATTTGCTCCCACCAGCCCACCGATACTCGATCTGCCAATAACAGCTCCCGTTGCATAACTGGAATTTATGGTTCCGCCAGAATTATATCCCACTAATCCTCCAACCGAAGAAGAGGCAAGAATAGAACCGCTCACCGAACCCGTTGCGAAACTAGCTGTGACTGTACCTCCATTATGTCCCATTAAACCACCAAGAAAAGGCCCATTTCCGATTACAGCCCCAGTAGCATAACAGGAATCAATCGTACCTCCTGTCCCAACAAGTCCTCCGGTATAATTTTCAGTGAAGGCGGAATTGACAACCCTACCAGTGGCATAACTTTTTGTAATATTAGAACCCGCCCCAGCCAAGCCTCCAACACGACTGGAAGAACCATTGACAGAGCACTTGGAACGACTAAAGCTGATCATACCTCTGTCATCCTCCCCAACTAATCCGCCTACAAAGGTAGCCCCTTGAACTGTTCCTGTCGATGAGCAGGACATTATTGTGCTAAAGACACTCCTCCCAACCAAAGCCCCCACAAAGGTGTCTCCAGTCATATTGGCATTTTCTATCGCAAGATTTTTTATTGAGGCTTTGTAAACACATCCGAATACGCTAACATAATCAAACTCAGATGCCGTATAAGTCAGATTGCGTATCACATGTCCATTACCATCGAATTCACCGGTAAAAGGATAACGAATTTCTTTTCCAATGATGTTAAACTGTGTCCCCGTATAAGCAGACATATCAATATCAGCCATGAGTTTGAAATGCTTATCCCAATCCCCAGAATTCGCCCCAATCGTATTCATCTGCTCGGCAGTCCAGATTTGATAGGGATCCTCCGCCGTCCCGCTCCCGCCGCCATAAGTCGCTCCCAAAGAAATCGCAGATAACATGAAAACCGCCGCTGCCGAAAAACCCAAAAAACTCCGTCCAAACATCGCTGTACCTCCTAAATTAAGACGCTTCCTTCGTTCAAACTCCCGCATGAAAAACCCACAAAAACAATCGCCTTTCCCAGACTCGAAAAAGCAACCCGCATTCTACCCAATTTAACCCTAAATGTCAAAAATAAACCGGACTTTGTCCCCCATTTTCTATTTCGATTTTCTCCCCTGCATACTGGTATACTTGCATACCTTCATAACTTGATTTGTATTCTTGTATCCATATATCCTTAAATTCTTTTTCACAAAATATTATATTTTGTTAGCAACTTTTCCTCCCCATTTGACATATATATAGGGCCTGCTCAGGAAGAACAGGCAGAAGGAAAAAGGGCATGGAAAGGAGGGATAACATGATAACCACCAAAACACAATTCAACGCCAAACATACATACCTATATACCTACATACATATATACCTTTATCTTGTAAATCCCGTCAAAAACATAATTCTGCGAAACGAACCCATTTTAGAAAGTAGACGAAGCTTCCAGCTTCGTGTACAGTCTCCGCTCTCGGCGGATTCCTCACTTTTGCCCTTTCTCCTTTACCTTTTTCCTTTTTTACTAAACAAACCCAATTTCCTCCGTCGCGGCTATGTCGGATTTCGCCACCCCGTGCGTCCTCGCGGCATAAATGCAGGCCGTGCCTGCCCAAACGAAGCCAATTTTATTTCTCAATTTTCAATTCTAAACTCTCAATTCCGCAGCCCCCGGCTGCGAAACGAACCCAATCTTGTTAATCCTGTAAATTCCGTCAAAAACATAATTCTGCGAAACAAACCCATTTCAGAAAGTAGACGAAGCTTCCAGCTTCGTGTAAATCAGCCTCCGCCCCCGGCGGATTCCTCAATTTTGCCCTTTTCCCTTTACCTTTTTACTTGTTTACCAAACGAACCCATTTTCACCACCCAAAAGGAGGTGTATCAAATCTAAAAAAACGGCTCCATTAATACGAAAACTGTTGCAAGTATGTCCTGATTTTCCCCTTTTCCTGCTCCCGGAAACAATGGAAAGGTGATTCGATGAAGTCACTGCAGATACCCATCAGGTTCAAAGCGCTTTTAACCCCCTTAAGGAAGCTGGAGTTATACCGNNGGTGGTGCTGATCCACATGACCTTTTTATGCAGGTCGCGCGTCCTGACAAGATCTCCAGTGACCGCGGCAGTGTATAAATCGACATACAACCTCGGGAAAATGTTGGCCCCGCCGCAGATGCCGCCATAGCCGCCCATCAGGAGTGTCTCAGCCAGCAGTTCCTCCGGACCGACCAGCAGCGAGAAGTCCTTACGATCCTCCAGTAGCGACAGCAGGGTGTTAAAATAGACCATGCTGCCGGAACTGTCTTTAAGGCCGACAATCCCCGGAATTTGGGAGGCCTTCATCACGGTCTGCGGTTCAAAGATCATCTTGGTGCAGCTTGGCATGTTATAAAGGAACAACGGCAGCGGCAGCATCGGGACCAGGTTTTCAAGGTATTCGAACAATTCCGGCTGTCCTGCGGGGAAATAGTAGGGCGGAGCAAGAACAACGGCGCTGACACCCTGTTTTTGCGAGAACTCAGCGATCCGGACTGACTCGATGTGCGAGGTGTCGGTAATGCCGACCAGGATCGGCACCCGTCCGGCGATCTGCTTGCTGACGCGTTCGATCAGTTCATAGCGGAGTTTATAGCTCAGCGAGGGAGCCTCGCCGGTGGTGCCGAGGACAAACAGGCCATGCACGCCGCCGGCAAGGATATGTTCGACCAGCCTTTCAAGGCCGGGCACGTCGAGATTGTCACGATCCAGAAGTGGAGTAATCATAGGAGGAATAATCCCTCGAAGGGGGTTAGGCAAAACCATGTTGTTCATAAGAAAGTCCTTATAATATAAATAGAATTAAAACAGGTCATTTATGTGTTTTTGTTAGTCTTTACGTTAAAGAAATCGGCCGCGATAACTCCGCCAATCAGGATGACTGCGGTTCCAAATACGGGAATCAAAAAAGTGTGAATCCTGCCGGTCTTTTCCGGGTAGATTGACAGGGCGCCGATAATCACGATGCCCACAACAACGCCAAACACCGCCGCTGCGTTGCCGGCCCGTTTACACAGGATACCCAGCAAAAACAGGCCCAGCATCCCGCCGCCGAAGATACCCGACAGGGTCCACCAGGCATCCAGCGCGCTGGTCACGCGAATCAGCAGTAGGGCGACAATCGTGCCGAGGGTGCCCCAGATAATGGTGGAAGAATACAGGAAAACCATGGATTCCCTGTCTGTGGCGTTTTTACGGAAATAGCGTTTATAGAAGTCCGTCAGCAGCAGGGTGGCCGAGGCGTTCAGACAGGATGCGGTGGTGCTCATGGCCGCTGCGAATACGGCGGCGATCAGAAGTCCGGTCAGGCCGGCAGGCAGTTTGGACCCGATGAAATACGGGAAGACCTTGTCGCCGATGTTGGAATCGGTCAGGGATTGACTGCGCTGCTCGAGCGTCTGCGGATAGTCGGGGGAATCGCTGGTGATGCCTTCATTGTGCAGTGCCTGTGCCGCCACGGCCGTTTTTAATTCGGTTAATTCCTGCGGATGAGTTTTGTAATAGGTGAACAATCCCGTGCCGATAAAGAAAAACAGCAGGGAAATGGGGATGTAAAGCAATCCGCCAAGCCAGACGCTTTTTCGGGCATCCTGGTCCGATTTGGCGACGATATAGCGCTGTACATAATTCTGGTCGATGCCAAAGTTCTGCAGGTTCATCACAATACCGTAAATCAGCGTGACCCAGAATGTCGATTCGGTCAGTGAGCCGCCAAAACTGCCGAGGCTGAATTTGTTATGCTCAGCGGCGATATGAAACAGTTCTCTGGGGCCGCCCTGGGTACCGAACATGAGAATGATGGCACAGATGAGAGCCCCCGCCGTCAGCACAATCGCCTGGAAGGCATCGGTCCAGATGACGGCAAGAATCCCTCCGATAAAGGCGTAACCAATCACGGTGATTGATGTCACGATGATGATGACGCGGATATCCCAGCCGAACAGCACATTCATCGGCAGGGCCATCAGGTATGTAACCGCTCCGATGCGGGCAAGCTGGGTCAGCAGGAAAAAGACGCTGGCATAAACCCTTGCCCAGGGGCCGAATCGATGTTCGAGGTTGGAATAGGCTGATACATCGCCGCTGCGGCGATAATAGGGCATGAAATATTTTACGGCGATCCAGGTGGTAATCGGCAGCGACAGGCTGAACACAAACGGATTCCAATTGGCGGCATACGCCTTGCCCGGCAGGGCGAGAAAGCTGATGCTGCTCAGGTAGGTGGCAAGAATCGATAACCCCGTTGCCCAGCCGGGAACCGACCTGTCGGCTGCGGTAAAGCCTTCGGTGGTCCGGCTTTTACGATAGAAATAAAGACCAATCATCATCGTTCCGATGAAGTAGCCAATCAGAATAGTCCAGTCCAGTGGAGTAAAATGTGTCTGCATATAGTGTCCTGTTTATTTAGCGGAATCTGACCCCGTTCCATGGGGATTTTTCAGATAATAGAGAAAGCCGTCTTCGGCACCCACCAGCAGGTCGGGGATATTGTTTTTGTCCCAGTCCACGAGAGTGGGTTTGGTCGAGTGGCCGGCCAGAATACGCTGGTCCACCGCGCCCTGGTCTTCAAATACCCATGAGTCTTCTGCCGACGAGACATTCTTGAGGAAGTTGATGTTGACACTGTCGATGAGGATGTCCAGTTTGCCGTCCCTGTCCCAGTCGGTAATGCAAAACTGTCGTCTGCCGCTTTTACCTGCCAGGCCAGGATTGGGTCTGAACAGGTCTGTATTATCCTTTTCACGGAGTTTGAAGATGCGTTTGCCCGGCAGAACAAACAATTGCCCCTCTTTTTTGACGCGTTCAAAGAAAGCCAGATAACCTTCATGGTCCAGCATCACCAGGTCATTCAGGCCGTCGTTGTTCAGGTCGATAACGCAGGGCGTTGTCCGCCACTGGGTCACCAGTTCATCGGCAGCGGGGTTCCACCAGTTCCATGCGGGTTTGAGCGGCTTATCGGGCCAGAGAATCCGGACGGATTGGAGCGGAGCAAGCTGCGGCTTGCCGCGGGTCCCGATATTTTTATACCATTGGATTTTACCCCAGATGGAATTGATGACTATATCCTTGAGGCCGTCTCCATCCCAGTCGGCAACGATAGGGGTGGTGTATCCCCATTTGGCTTCGCAGGGGCCCTGTATCGAGCCGTTTTCGCCGGCCATGATGCGTATGGGGTCTTTGTCCACGCAAAGCAGTACAGGTTTGTCCCACTTGGGCGGATTGCCGCCGTCGAGATTTTCCACAAAGAGGATGTTGCCTGCGGTGTTGCCGCAGATCAGGTCTTCGTCGCCATCCTCATCCCAATCGACGCCAAAGGGGGTCACGAGGGCATTAATTTTCACTTCATGTGCCTTTTGCCGGAAATAGACGGGAGGGAGAAACTGCGGGATTGCGTCTTTGATTGTGCCGGTGTTTTCAATCCATGCGACGCGACCGTCTTCATCGCCGACAATCAGGTCCATGTCCCCATCCTTGTCCCAGTCGAACGCGACAGGGATAATCATTTCCAGATTCATGCGGATGGGCTGGTTGTTGTGCTCGAGTTTCCTGCCGGCGGCATAGACGGGATTCTGCCGTGAGCCGATATTCTGGAAATAAGTCAGGGTGTCGAGGAATTCACCGCAAATCAGGTCCAGATCGCCGTCATTGTCAAAATCGCAGAAGTTCGGCGAGGGCCTGCCATACAAATCAATTACTTTATTGTCGGCCTTGAGCTGGACTGGGGTGTCGTAGGCAGGGGCCTGATTCGTGCCGGTATTGCGGATGTAATAGATAAAGCCGTGCAGGGGGCCTTTGGTCCACCGGCCTTCGCTGTTGTAGGCATTGTCCCATCCATAGTCGGTCAAATCTTCGAGGGCGACGATTAAATCCAGACGCTGGTCGCCATCATAATCCACGTATTTCCACTGGTTTGCCCGGACAGTGCGGGGTATCGGCAGCAGTTCCGGTTTATACGGCAGGGTGTCGGGATAGATGGTGACGGTTTTGCTGAATTGATTTTCTTTGTAATCGATCAGTTCTTTGTTGGTATTCAGCAGCCGGACTTTGCCGTCGATGTACGAGGGCTGGAGATTCGCATAAGAGCTGCCGACCCGGACCGGAGGCAGGAATACCGGCATTTTGGCGCTGCCGTCGGGATTTTCAAAGAAGTAAATGCACCGCGAGGGTTTATCGTGACACACGACCAGCAGATCGTTATCTCCATCGTCGTCATAATCCATGGGAATTGGCCAGGCCCACAATCCTGAACCAAGGTCCACAACCAGGCCGGGATTATTGTACTGGATGCGGGTCAGGCCGTCGGCAAAGGATTGACACGAACAGGTCAGAAGGATTGATGCCAACAGGATAAGGCGTGTCCGTTTTACGGNNCCCTGCCGCCCCCCGGCCGCCGATGGACCGGCCGGGCAATTCCAAAAAGTCGTAGTGTCTTAAGCATTTTCTATCCTGATAAAGAGGTGGCTGTTTAGGCCATATTATACTAAAACAAATTCGTCCTGTCCGCAATGTAAACCAACTGATACCCCTATATAACAGACACGCATCCTTGTCCATAAGGGTGCGT
>DLFY01000137.1:7341-15588 GCA_002482415.1 Phycisphaerales bacterium UBA7708 | reverse complement strand
GTAATTTATAAACATCGATCCATTGTTGTATCATCTCGGACAAATCGACGATATCGACCTGGCAATCCTGGTTCAAATCCATATCCAGAAATCCCCAACTGCCGCAGGGGGCGAGGATATCGACATAATTGGGCAGGCGATGAAAAGTAATCCGGTTGGAATCATGATAATTCATGGCTCCATCATAGGCGGTTCTGCTGATGAAGAGGATATCCTTGCCGTCAAATTGCCAGACGACATACTGAAATCCGGTATTGACCATCGACTCTTGCCAGGTCATCGGAGAATTGTCCTGGATAATCGTCCGGACATGCTGCCAGTGAATCAGGTCCTCGGAAGCGATCAGCGACAAGGTATTACGCTGTCCGGTTCTGGACGGGTCGGTGTTATTGTTGACCAGCGACAGATATTTTCCGGTGACCGGGTCCCGATGGATATCAAATTTGTGCATCCCGCCGGGCATATCAATCAAGCCGGAGGCGGGATTATAACTTAGTGTCTTATTGTCGGAGCTGAGTGTCAGGATGGCCGCTTTATCCACGACGGGGTTGGTGTGTACCCGCATCAGTGCGATAATCGAGCCGTCCGGTTTTTGAACGGCATTTCCTTCCAGCCAGCCGGGCGAGGTGCACTTCCAGGCAGGATCGACCCAGGATGGATCGAAAAGCACAGCATTGGTCATCGTCCAGCTTTGGGGATTCAAAAGATTGGCCTTTTGGTCCGCCGAAACCATGACAGCCGCATAGGCAATCGGCCAGCGTTCATCGGTTACGCGTTTTTCGAATACACGGTAAATTCGACCGTTTGCATGAATGACGGGTACGGGGCCGGTATGATAGCCATACGTTCCCGGCTGCTGGGCCTCAAACAAAACCGAAGCGTCCGTCCAGTGCAGGCCGTAGTCCGAGGATTTTGCGATGCAGATGTGGCCCGGATTTTGCGAGAGGCCGAACAGATATATCTCTCCCTGATGCTCAAACAGGCTGGCCATGGCAAATTTATCTATCTGACTTCGTGATTGCCAGGTCTGTCCGTTGTCATAGGATATTTTAATATAGGTATTGCCGCGATATCCATAGGATGCCAGGATGATGCCATTACTGTATTTATAAATGCAGGGGGACCCGATCATCTTTTTGGTTGCCGGGTCACTGTAGCCAATCTGGCTGATCCACAGCGGTTCCGGCTCAGCGGGTTTCTGGGCGGCAGCATGGGACTGAATTTGTGATGGAGTCAGAGCTTTGTTATAGACGGCCAGTTCATCGATCCAGCCGCGGAAATGATTTTCGTTATCCGGCGTGCGGCCAATCTGGTCGTGCTGAGTGGGTTTATCACCGTATTGATACGAGGGACGGCTGAAATTGACAGACTGACTGAGGGCCTGTTTTCCATTCAGGTAAATGCTAATGGTGTCCTGCGCATAATTGACGATGCAGACCATGTGCACCCATTGATTGACGGTTGAAAAATCCGTGCTGACAGTCAGATAGGAATCCTCGACAGTGCTTCTGGCGCCGACATTTAGTGTGCTCGGGGTGTCGCCGGAGCTGTAAAGCCCGATGTCAATGCCGGCCCTGCCTTCAAGGATGCGGGTGGCGAAAATACGCTGGATACCGGACAGACAGCTATTGCGAATCCAGGCCTCGACGGTGATGGCGGAACTGCCGTCCAGCAAAGGCCCCAGGTCATTGCCCAGATCGATGCCGGCCTGATTGCCGTTGAACCATCCGCATCCGCCGTCGATCCCGGCGGCGGCGATCATCGCATCCCCGGCAAATACGGCACCGGTTACGTGAGCCATTTTGTCGGTTGCGGGAAGGTTGTCTTTATATCTGGTCTCATCCAGACGCCACCAGGCAACCGGTTTGTCGGAGGCGACCTGGTCGGCGTATCCGGCAAACGCATTACTCAGTCCGCATAATGATAAAACTAAAATAGTCCAGTATTTTTTGAGCATCATTTCACCCCGTTTGAATCCGGGAAAAATCCTTTTCCAATAAAAGAGCCTGTAAGACCCGTAACGAGACAAGCCTTACAGGCGAACCTCCTTAATCCATTCAAGATTGTATCAAAATCCCAAACGGTTCAGTTGGGAATTTTTAATGTTTTCGATGGAATTTAATTGCACAGCTCGGGGTCATTGCACAGCAGCCACTGCGAGGCCATTTCGGCAAAATCCAGCATGTTGACTTTGCAGTCCTGATTGATATCGGCGGAATAGCCGAGTCCGGCGTTAATTACTTCTTCGCAGGTGGCCGGGCTGTAAAGGGTTACTTTCAGGACCTGTTCGGTTCCTTCGGTCTGGATGGCGTAACTGATGGCAGATCCCGGCAAGGGATTGATCAGAGTTCCGCCGGTCTTGTCTGTGATGGTGCCGGAGCTGCGGAGCAGGGTAAATGTGCCGTCCGCTTTGACTCCCCCGACAAAGGCGAGCTGAATGGAGCCTGCCAGGACAACATCGCCATGTACAACCAGCCCGTTGCCGACGCCGAGAGCGCCGTTCAGTGCGAAGTTGATTTCAGACCCCGGGGCCGTGGTCAGCGTGCCGAATTCGGTGCTGGTCTGGTGGCCGGAGAGGGTCAGGCCGGCGTTTGCTCCAAGGCCTGCGATTCCGTCAATACGGACCACGGCATTGTTGTCAATCAGAATATCGGCGGAACTGCCGGCATTCAGTGCCGCGATGAGGTTGCCGGCGGAGAAGGTTCCGCCGTGGATGGCCAGTGAGCCATTTCCGCTGGAGCCGATGATGGCCGAGCTGGCTGCGGTCAGTGAGCCGCTGGAGACGGTCAGTGCCCCATTGGCCGTGCTGCCGACGACAAGCCCGCCGCAGACTGCCGTTGAGTTCACGATAGCTCCGGATGTGCTTTCACGATCGATGACGGCGATATCATTGGGGTCCAGTGTCGTATTCCAGTTGCCGGGATTGCTCCAGAGCCGAGTACCGCTGCTGTTGGTCCAGGCGACATTGTTTGCAGGCTGTGAATTGGTTAATAATACGGCCTGGCCGGCGCCGACAGGGATGATCTGAGTGGTCCATTTGGCTGCTCCGGCGGCGGGTGAAATCAAATTCGGTTCATTGGTCAGAATACTGTTTTGAAGGGCAGCCGCGGCGATATAAAAGCCCGCATTTCCCGTGCCGGGGACAAAATTGGGATCAAAGTCACCGGATAAGGTGGAGTCCGATGCGGTTATTGTGATTGGATTTCCATAAGTCGCCGCGCCGTTGATATTCAATTGTATGGCGGACTGGTTGTTCAGAGCCAACTGGCCGCAGCTAACTTGACCGGCACCACCCACTGCCAGACGAGCCAATCCCAGATCACCCACGGTTAACAATTCAGGCATGGTGATTTGCCCGGCGCTGATGGTGCAGCGACCGATTGAGCCGGCATCTTTGGCCATGGTCATATAAGATCCCAGATTGATTCGGCCTCCGTTCATCATCAAATCGGCTGTTCCCGACGTGCCGCAAACGAGAAAGGTGGTCAAATCAATCAAGCCGCCCGTCATGGACAGCCTGGACTGGGACGTGGTCAGGGCTTTGGTGGCCATATTCAAACGGGCCGCTTTGACGGTTCCATTGCTGATATCGAGAATACCGGCGCCGGATTCACCGAGGGTAAAATAACTGTTCAGGAAGCTGATTTCGCCTCCGCTGATATACATGTAACCCTTTGCGGTCGCACCTCTTCCCGACATGCACGAACCGTTAAACACGGAGGTTCCTCCGGTGATATACAGTTCCCCGGTCGCTCCATACCCAACCCTGAGGTTGTTGCCGATAGCATCGGAAGCGAGGGTGGAATAGCCGCTGTCTCCGCTGAGGTCAATACGGAATTCATCCGCGATGGTAAAGACGGTGCTGTCGGTGGCATCTTTCCAGTTGGAGCCGCGGACAAAACTGTGATCACCGCTGGCATTATTCCAGGTGTACGTGGCGGCCAGACATGACATCGACATTAACACCAAGATGCTGCACACTACTCTGCTTTTCATTGAATTACTCCTTGAAAGAATTAGTTTTGAGAGTTCTGAATATACCCTGTCGTCCTGAAATGAATTCCTTGTCCGCGGTCGGTTAGCGCATCGGGATTAACTGTGCACCCTCTCTGCCGCTCTGGTCGGCAGGCTCGAAAATATCGACCAGCCGGTCGTCGCCGCCGCTGTATTTTTCGGCGGAGCCGTCCTTAAAACAAAACAGACCATTGACTTTTTTGCGAAGATCCCCTTCGTCGGAGGTGACGCCGGATTTTTCATAGACGCTGACCACATAATCACGGGGATCTTTATATTCGACATAATTGACCGTCAGACCCATTTTCAGGCCGTGATTGACCCGATAATAGGCATTGGGGGCCGAGTAATAGAGCCGATCTCCGGCGAGTACCTCGACTTTACGGCCATTGTATTTCCAATGCTGGTTCGTTTTTGTCCAGCGGCTGGATTCCGGGCCCCATTGGCCGTCAGGCATCCGGTCGCGCCAGTAGCCGAATATAAATGTATATCCGGAATAAACCCTGTGGCTGTTCAGCGGAACGGCTTCGATGTTGATGTCGAGTGTTTTAAGCAGGGGGCAATTGAGAAACTTCAGGTCCGGGATATAGGGCAGCCACAAGGGACGATGGTCCACCAGGTCTGCATTGCTGGCCAACTGTTCAGACCAGGCCCCGCGCGGTTTGGTTCCCCTGGGATTTTCAGTATAATGTTCCGGCAGACGTCCTTCGTTTTGTTCATAAGCCAGTGCCGCAATCGATAACTGGTGCAGATTGGAGCAGCAGATGGTTTCTTTGGCCGCGCGTTTGGCTTTCTGCAGGGCAGGCGCCACGACTGCCATCAGCAGTCCGATGACTGCGATGACTACCAGCAATTCGAGCAGCGTAAAGGCGTTCCTGCCGTTTTTAATACATCCTTTGACCATACGTGCTACCCCATTCTGCATGTGCTGTGTTGTGCTGCGTATCTGTGATGACAGGCAGTACAATCTTTGTCCATGCACTCATTACGATTGTCTGATTTTTTTCCATGTTACCCAGCCTCATAAATCATGGTGTTCATTATATCGACAGTCTGGCGAGAAAATGAACGCCACTTTGCACTAAAATACCGCCAAAAATAGCCATGCTTGCCCGAATAGCAGTTAAATATACTATGATAACATAAAAGCAAGAGAATATCCTGTAGAATACAGGAAGGCGACTTTGTTCCTGTTGCCCTGTGGGGTATCGTGTCTTGGGTATAAGTTATTATGGCGGCATAAGCCTGTTGCCCCAAACCGCAGACAGGCTGTGATTTTGTCTTGACACCTTTTGAATCCCGGCGATATGATGAGGCCTGAGGTTGTTTTCGACGAAAAGGATTTTTTAAGCACGTATCTTTCAGCGTTTTGTTTGGAATTGCCGGGAAAGTCTTGATGTCTGGATAACTATTTTCGATTGAGGAAGATAACGAATGCAGCGTGAGTGCAAGAAGGTCGTGTTTTTATACTCCCATCGGGAAGACTGGGGGATATGGGACGGCGTCGCGGAATATGCTTCATTGTATGGACGGTGGCTGCTGTACTCCCCGCTTTCGCTTCGCTTTGAGGCCGATGACCGCGAGACATATCGCTGGCTGACGAATTTCAAGCCGGACGGGATTATCGTGCCGAATTCACGAAAGAATCTGGATGACATTCTGAAATTCAAAATTCCCATCATCGTGCATCGCAATCTCAAGCAGCGGATTCCCGGCCGCCCCGCAATTCTCGGCGATGGAAACCGGATCGGCGCCATGGCAGCGGATTATCTGATCAAGCTGGGATTCAAGAACTTTGCCTGTTACGTGTGTGAAAATGAAGTTCCCATGCAGGAACGGGCTGAGAGCTTTACCCGTTGTGTCAATCAAGCCGGCTTCAAGACGTATCCATTCCTGCGAAAGGGAGTCAGGAATCTGATTTCATGGAACAGGCAGCTTGACCTGCTGGCCAACTGGCTCAAGTCCATTCCCAAGCCCGCCGCCATCATGGCCGGCGATGATATCCTTGCCGTCAACATTCTGATGGCCTGCCGTCTGGCCGGACTGCTCATCCCCCAGCAAATCGCCGTTCTGGGCATCAATAACACCCGGATTATCTGCGAGACGCAGATTCCCAAGATTTCCAGTGTGGCACTCAGTTACTACAAAGCCGGTTATGAAGCGGCCCAACTGCTGGACAAAATGATGGATGGCACGGTTGCAGCCGCGGAGCAGACGGTTCTGATTGAACCAACCAATATCATCACCCGGCAATCGACGGATTTTTCCCTGATTAAGGATTACGAAGTCGGCAAAGCCATGAATTATATTCACCATAACTCCGTCAAGCTGCTGCAGGTCAACGATGTCGCCGAACAGACGGGACTGTCCAAAAACGCCCTGCAGAAGCGATTTAAAAAGGCCGTCGGCTGTTCGGTGTCTCAGGAAATCAGGCGTGCCTGCGCCGATAAAATTGCAGAAATGCTGTTGAATTCCAATATGTCCATCTCCGACATTGCCAGGTCAATCGGTTTTTCCGGAGATGACCATATATCCAGATATTTCCGCCAGTCTGTGGGCATGACGCCGCTGGATTATCGCAAAAAGTACGGTAAAAAATAGCGGCGCACCGCGGCCGTTGTTTGCCTTGATTATAATCCAGCCGACTGAATTATCTCCTCATCATGGAGCGGCTGGTCATAGATTCGGACTTCGTCGATAAGCCCCTGAAAATGGGCGATGGTGCCGGTTCCGCTGGTCCGGGCACCCACCAGCACCTCTTCGGCACCGGAGGTATTGATGGCCAGAGCACCGCTGGCATGCGATTGCGTATCCAGATTGCCGTCAATATACAGCAGGACCTGGTTGATTGCAGGGGCGTCGCTGGAGGGCAATACGGCGGCGACATGATGCCACTGGCCGTCATTGACAGCCTGCTGCGATTCGATATACGCTCCCCAGATGCCTATCGAGAATTTTCCCGAAGCCGCAAGACGAAACAGCCATTTCTGGCTTGTTACCGAACTGCCCCAGGACAAAATCGTCTGCTCTACCCCAGAAGCCGAGGTCTTAATCCAGGCGCAGCAGGTGCGAGTCCCGGTGCCGGTTACGCCTTTATAATCCGCAATCCTGACATAATCATCGTTACCGTCAAACGACAACGCCCCTCCAATCGCCCCCGATACCGGCTGCCAGGCAGGCCCATGGATCAGTTGTCCTGACCGGTTTTGCAGGGAGTAATCTCCCGCAGTTGTTCCGGCGGTTTCATTCAAAGGCAAATATAATTGCAGGGATGATGAGACCATCTCCTCGATTTCAGGCGGTGTCAATGCCCGATTATAGATATGGACTTCGTCCATGAGGCCCTGATAATAGCTGTTTGTGGCGCTGCCGCCGATGCGGGCACCCACCAGCACCTCTTCAGCGTCAGAAGTATTGATAGCCTGGGTATTATTAGCATACGCCTGGGCATCCGGAATCCCGTCAATATATAACAGAATCTGGTTGATGGTGGGGGCCTCGCTGTCCGGCAGCACCGCCGCGACATGATGCCACTGGCCGTCATTAACAACTTTCTGGGATTGAATAAATCCTCCCCAGATGCCGACAGCAGGGGCCCCGGCCGATGAAACACGGAACATCCACTTCTGGCCGTTTGCAGGACTGCCCCAGGTCAAAATAGGAATCTCCTGTGTGCAGGTCGTTTTGATCCAGGCGCTGCACGTGCGGCTTTGTGTTCCCGTTACACCCCTGTATCCGGAGATCCGGACATAATCATCCACCCCGTCAAGATTTAAGGCGCCGCTGCCGAGGATATAATTGCCATCTGTTCGTGAAATGACGGCTCCGCCCATGAGAACGCCGTCGTTGTCCGAGACCGCATCCGACGCATTGGTATCAAACGGCCATCGGGATACCAGTCCGCCATAGCTTCTTGAGGTCAGCCACATGCCGGACATCGCGATGAGGTCGGCATCATTGACTGCCCCGTCCCCGGTCAGGTCGGTTCCGCCGCAGGCGGGGCTGTCAGTACAGCCGCTGTTCAGCCACCGGGCTGCCAGGCCCGCCATGTCCGACAAACCCAGTTCACCGGTAAAGGTGTTTTTTACAGTGATCGTCATCAGGCCATCGCTGAAGCTTCCCTGGGAGTCTGTGGCGCGGAGGGTAAATGTCTGAGTGCGGGTGTCGCCGTCGCCGGGAATGCCGGACAGGGTGCCATCGGGGGCCACCTTCAGCCACAGCGGTCCGGCGGCT
>DLFY01000137.1:4794-7319 GCA_002482415.1 Phycisphaerales bacterium UBA7708 | reverse complement strand
ATGCCCAGCCGGCAACACTGTGCTGGTACGCGTAGCCTTCCAGTGCGTCAGGTCCTGTCAGGGTTGCCGATGCAAAAGACGGTTCCCAATGGTAGTCCGCTGCATACGGCATCAGGTACATGCCGGGAATCACCTGCCGCAGGATGCCGGGGCCGCTGAATGCCACAGCGAGATTGTCGCCTCCATTGCCTTCTTTGTGCAGAGCCATGATGTAGTAGGGCCGACCGGCCGTCAGGATTTTCGCTGCCGATTGCTGAGACGTGTATTTGCTCCACTGGCGGGAATCGGTCCAGGCATTGGAGCCTTCGATATAAGCGATTTTGACGGCGTTGGCCGGGTTTTTGTCCGTACTGAGCCAGAGCTGACAGTTGTCATCACCGGCGATCCAGAACGTATAGCTCCCTGTTGCCGGAGGTATCAGAAATCCATGCATTCGCGTTCCGTAGTTTTCAGCCCAGTTGGTTGGACCTTCAAAGGAACTGACCGTTTCCGTCAGGTCCGGGGAATTGGGATAATTGGCGCTGGCTGTCAGATTGGTGACGGAGCTGCCGGAGAGATTATGCCAGACCTGGCGGGTGATGCCGCCTTTGCCGCTGCCGGTTTTAAAACGCCATACAGCACCGCCAAGGAGAGTGCCTGCATTANNCATTATCCACCTGGTCAACGCGCCAGAAGTAGTCGGTGTTTCGCTTCAGGGTGCCGGGTGTATAGGCCGCCTGCGTTTGTCGGCCGCAATACAGCGGCGATGTCGTGTCGGCATTCAGGACGCTGTTGTATTGTGTCCCGAAGTACACATCATTCTGCACCGCAGTTGCTCCCATGGCCCAGCTCAGCCTCGGCGCAAGGACGATATCGCCTGCCTGATCAAAAGGACTCGGGCTTTCGGCCGCACCGCCGCCGATGACATTGCGTATCTGCTGTTCGGTCAGGGCAACCCCGTATATCCGAACATCATCCAGACTGCCTTTATAGCGGCGTTCTCCTGCACCGCGGTCATCATCACGCCCGATGGATGGAGTGCCGTAAAACGATTCGGGAGAATGAGAGGCGTTATTGACGGCTTTATTCAGAGTCGTGCCGTTGGAGGTATAAATGGTTGCCCGGGCGGGTTCGATGACCAGTGCCACGAAAGTCCACTGGCCGGCGGGCGTACTCAGATTGGAATTCCAGCCGTAATTACTGTTATTCCAGTGATAGCCGAGGGTGTTATTGCTTTTATAATTAAAGTTGGCCGCGCCCGAATAGCGGCTGGAAAATATGGCGGCATATTCGGATTGGGTTCCGCTGGGATTGACCCATGCAGTAATAGTAACCGTATTGCTCTTGAAGTTCAACCCCGACACGTCGATATGGTCATCATTGCCGTCAAAGGTCTGCGCTCTGCCGAAGCGGCCCGCAACGGAACCGGTATCAAAACTATTGCTGCCTGCCAGCGAACCGTGGCTGGCTTTGATGCTTGAATCGTATGCTGTCGTCCCTGTTGTTTCATCGAGTTTCCAATAGCCTCGGAGGGTCTGATTGGGGATATCGACGGTGATGAGGATATTGCCCTGCGAGGTTCTGCCCGTCTCATCCACGATGGAGTATTGAAACTTGTCGGTCCCGAACTGTCCGGCCGGGGGCGTATAGTACAAAACATCGCGGCCATCCGGCCCGGCAGCGGGACGAAATGTCACCGTTCCGCCCAGCGAAGTGGTTTTTGCAAAATCAGCCACAGCGATCCAGTCGCCATTGGCATCATAATCATTGCCCAGGATATCCAGTGTGGTCGGGACTCCGGCAACGGCGGTGAATTCATCGAGATTGGCATAGGGAGGGACCGGGTAGCTGTACGGGCCGATGCTGCGTATGTTGACGCCGCCGTTGAGTTTTCCCCGACGGCAGCTCATAATCTGGTCCACTTCCGGATTGGACATCCTCGACAGTTCAATCGAGTTGCCGCTGTTGACGGTCGAGCCGTCCGGCCCGGGACATCCCTCGACGCAATCGCCGGAGCCCCAGTTATGGCCGATTTCATGCCGGGCAACATGCCACCAGTTTTTGTCGCTGTTCCATCCGTTGAAACNNCGTAATCACAGACAAATGCCACGCCGCCGCCGACGGATCCCACAAAACCGAGAAAGTGATGATCCGTAGTGGGGAAAAGAGTCTTCCAGTACGTATTGAGATTCCACCAGTCGATTCCCCATTGTTCGCTGGAACGGTCCAGTCCGGCATTGCTCTTGCGAAAGACAACCTTGCCCAGCTTGCACTCGGCCAGAATATCCCGGATATAAATTGCATTGAAATGACTGATGGCGTTTTCGGCTTTCCTGGCGTATGTCGTCATGTTGGTATAGTTGGCGGCGTTCATGTACTCAACCAATACATCGAAGCCCATATCCACCTGATAGACCGTCTTGTACATCGAATCCAGCAGGGCGGCCGGGGCGACAAAGGCAGCTCCCGCGACAGGATACCCGGCAGGGGGATTGGCAGGTCCTCCGATTTCAGTGAAGTTGCGGACCGCCGCGGCGGTTTCGCTG
>DLFY01000137.1:1079-4759 GCA_002482415.1 Phycisphaerales bacterium UBA7708 | reverse complement strand
ATGCCTTTGAAGACATGATATCGCAGGTCGCCATTGGGCAGCAGGGTGGCTTCGACATAACTGTCCGGCTCTTCTTCGCACCAGCCGCGATAGGTTCGGACCGGCCCCGCATCAATCGGAAGCTTGGTGATGCCGTCGGTATCCAGCAGGACCACCTCGAAATTGGCACCGCGAATGTCATAGCGATCCAGATTAAAGGTGCGAATCTGTCCGTTATAGGTTACGGTTCCCCGCATAAATTGGGGGGGATTGGCCGGGTCGATGGCGAATCCATCCACTGCAAACAGCACGACCACTAAAGTGACGATAGTCTTCAGGTCTGCACGACGGGTTAGATTATGGAAATGCATTTCCCCACCTTTGAATTCAAGTGTCGGTTATTTCAAATGACAATGAATATCATAATTACAGATACCAGATACGATATCAGCTTACCGCGTAAGTACAGAAACGCTTGTACACTTAAGTGTAATATACCAACAAAGTCTCAGGAGTTCAAGGAGATTCTTGTGGTTTTGCTTACAACGTCTGGCGGCAGATATGTAAATAATTGTAAATAAATAAGATATGATTTTCACGAGTACGCAGCGAGGAATTGGTTGTTATGTAAATATAAAGATATTGATAGTCCGTTATAAAAAGGGGGGCGAAGAAACAGAAGTTATCATTTAACGAAACTGCCGAAGGGATAAGTTATTGTGTTAAAGCATTCATCCGGCGGATCATGTCTGCAATTACATCGCGGTTGGCACTGATGCGCGGCCCTGCGGTGCCGGCGGTGAACAGCCCCGCCAGATACCACTGGCCTGACGTGTCCTGAATAAACCACGGTGCGCCGGAATTGCCCTCATTGCCGCAGGTTTCATAGCGTATATAGTCGCCTTTGCCGACAGGGTCATACCGGAAGACCAGCATGGGCATGGTTTTTTTATAGAGCGCAGCCCCGGCAATGATATTGCGTCCCCAATGCAGTGTGCCCGGTGCACGGAGCCGTTGAATCTGCTTGCGCTCGGCTTCGGTGCATTCTCCCCACGGCTTGGTATAACGTTCTATCTTGCCGAAAGAACCGATAGTGNNCCATCTTGCCGACTTCGTCGGATTTATCATATAACGGGATTTGTTTCGGAAAGCTAGCGTCAATCATGATATTGGGGTCGGCAGGACTGGACATAATCACACGGCAGACCATAATATCGCGTGCATCATCGTGTCGTTCATCCACAATAATATAGTCTCTGTCGGGTAATCCCTGTCCATGTCGTTTCAGTTTAAAGTTTACCGGCCATTGGGGATGACTGCTCTTGATGATCTGTTTCCAGTGAGCCGCGGTGACAATATAGTTGGGCGCGATGACCGTTGCGGTGGCAAACCACTGCTGCGACAGCGGCCATTCGATGCCCACCATGATTTCCTCCGGCGGGTGGGGCGAAAAGCCCTTTGGGCCGCTGGTAATATGGCTGATGTCGTTGGGGTCGGTGCCGAGGGTTTCATCAGGCTGATATTGAAGCCCGATTGCAGTGCAAGACAAAAACAGTACTGAAACACAATGCAGTATTTTGGTGGACATAGGTTATCCTGTTCCTTAACAAATGTACGGTCCGAGTCGCCAGATATCGAGGCATCAAGGATATTATATCTGCTGGGATTAAAAAGGAAAGGCAATACCGGCCAATGGGCGGGTTGACTTTTCTGTCAGGCCCGATTACAATAAGGGTGTTGATGTTAGCGTGATTAGACAACCGGGGGGCTGGAGAACAGGTATGCGGCTATTTGTAAGTCTCGGTGGCAGCTCAGTTAACGAATTGCGTTTCGACCGGGGTCCGATTTATATCGGACGGCAGACCGGCAGTCAGGTCTTTCTCCCCGATGCGGCGGTGTCCCGTCAGCATGCCGTAATTTATACCACCCGCGATGGCTCCTGGATTGTTGAAGACCTGGGATCTGCCAACAAAACCTATCTGAATCAGACCGCCATTCACAAAAGCGAACTCAAGAATGCTGATACTATCCAGATTGCCGATTTTACCATCCGTGTCAGCCTCGAAGAAGACGATGTTGATGTGAACAAGATAACCCAGATGGAAGACACGGTGGTTGGGGATCAGATTCGCAAAGACCTGCATACCGTGGAGCGCAACGCTGAGGCAGGGGATGCTCCTCCGATTAAATTTCCAGCCAAACGCATTAAGCAATTCTGCCAGGCGATGGATAAAATCACGTCTGTTAAGGGTTTACAGCCATTGTATGCAACGCTGGCTGATTTGCTGCTGGGCCAATTGCAGGCGACCAATGTCTGGATTGGATTACGCAAAAACCCAACTGGGCCGATGGAAGTGCAGGGTGGGCGGAAGATTACCACGGAAATCCTGCAGCGTGCCGACCTGGTAATCCCGGCCAGTCTTAATGAGGTTCAGGAAAAACATATTCCGCTGCTGATTCACCAGCTTCCCAAGCAGATTACCAACCGTGGAATTCGGTCAGTGATTATCTCCCCGATTTTCTTTGAAAACAACTGTTTTGGCGTGGTTTATCTGGAAAACTCGATTGACCATACCCATTACAGTCTGGCTGAGCTGGATTATCTGCTGATGATTACGACGTTTGTGGGATGCTATATCTCAAAAATGGACAAGCACTAAAACAGGTGCTTTCTGTGAAAGATTAATAACGGACGCCACCTTTTGCACCGTAGTGGTTCAAGACTTCTGCGGCTTGTTGTCGAAGGATATCGCAGGTGGTCTCAATGCCGCGTCTGTGGAGGTGGTCAATCCATTTGTTCGGCTTTGCTCCCTCATCGAACCCAATGGCCTCGGCATCTTCACACCGTGCGCCGCAAACCAGCGATTTGACCCCTGACCAGGGAATCGCCCCCAGACACATTGCACAGGGCTGGCAACTCGTGACAAGCTGATAGGTTCCCCGACTGCCAAGGTCGTGCGTGCCGAGGGCTTTTTGAGCCAGGGCGATGGCGACCATTTCCGCATGGGCGAGGCTGCATTTTCCGGGGACGACGATGTTGACGCCTGCGGAGATGAGTGTGCCGCTGGAGATGTCGAAGATAGCGGCACCGAAGGGGCCTCCTGTCTGATGCTCGATATTCAGCGAGGACAGGGTGACAGCCAGCTTCATTCGACTGTTAAGATCAGCAAAAACCTCGGGTTGTCCGGCAAGAAAAGCCGTGACCCAATCGGGCAGCGAAAGCGTAAAGGAGTATGTCATATCTATAGCACCTGTAAGCAGATATGTTTTTCTTGAATCCGGACATAAAAGAACCGGCTTTCAGGTACCAAGGTAGCATGAAAGCCGGATTTGTGCAACAGGGATTGTTCTTGAGTGCGACTTAGTATCTCTGAAGAAGTTCCAGCATTTTTCGGTCGAGTTTGTGACCATGAAAGTCCTCATATTGGACATCGTCCCGTCCGCTGTCGAGGATGCCGAAAGAGCCGCGGAAATTCCATAAGGCCCAACCCAGATTGGCTTTACGGTAGTTTTTCAGACAATCCTCCATCCAGCTTAACGTGACCTCGTGCGGGGTTTTATTGAAAGAACCCCATTCGCCAACCATCGCCCCTACGCCGGAGGCCTTGAAATCCGCCCAGGGTTTGACATTCCGCTGCCAGAGGGTAGAACCGTCCATATCTTTTTGCGGCCAGACGGGCAGAGACCAGTTTTTGGAATCC
>DLFY01000137.1:0-1056 GCA_002482415.1 Phycisphaerales bacterium UBA7708 | reverse complement strand
ATAACCGCGTGTGGCCTGGGCAATTTTGAGATCGACCAGCTCTTTGCAGGGTTTGTTGCCCCAGTCAAGGCCGTCAATGATAATCAGACGCTTGGGGTCTTCTTTGCGGATGCCGTCCACGAGAATACGGATGACGGCGGCGTGAGTATTGGGATCAATGTGGGCAGGCGCATTGAGCAGATTAAAACTTAAATTCTTATTGGGAATGCTTTTGTAGCGTTTTGCAAATGCGGCCCAATGCATGGCACAGACCTTCTGGGCCTCCGGATCCGTCCAAAGACTTTTTGCTTCTGGTGGATTGGCGACGGTATAGCCGGGGGCGCGATGAAAGTTGATGCATACATGGATGTTGTATTGTTGCCCCCATGCAACGGCCTGGTCGATTTCTTTGAGGACATTCTCATTTAGTTTTGTCCAATCATTGTCCACAATCCATTGGCGATAATCCATCGGAAGACGAACAAAGTTGAAGCCCATCTCTGAAATCCAGCGAAAATCGTCTTCCTCAAAGGGTTTTTCCTGCCAGTTTTTCATGAACTTATTGAGCAGATTGAAGCCTCTCCAGCGGGGCAAGTTGTCCCATGAGGCGTCAGGCAGTTCAGCCGAATAGCTGTAAGTCGTGCATGAAAAGAGGATTATCAGTACTGATAACGCGATGGTTCTGGTTTTGCTCATATCGATTCTCCCTGGTTCTATGGCCTCATTATCGGACGTCATACTGGATTTCTGCATTCTTTATTTATAACGCCTCGCAGGTCAGGAAAGTAACACACAAAAAACAGGGATATGATTTGAAATCAGATAGGCAAATATCGGAAAACGATAAGAGTCGATTTTTTGTCTTGCAAAGGTCTTGTTAAAAATATACAAATGCATATCAGATACAAGTATTTTCATATAATAATATATTGTAAAAACATATTAAGGTTAATCGGGGAAATGTAACATTGGAGTTTTTGGCCTGATCTATCATAGACAAGGCTTCCGTCAGCCGGCTTTGATTGCGATGGTCAGAAAATGATATACCCAACGGGACTGATTATTCCGCGACGGCCA
>DLFY01000187.1:7346-19523 GCA_002482415.1 Phycisphaerales bacterium UBA7708 | reverse complement strand
TGCGGCGGCTTCGACAGGGTATGATATTTACGGCAAAACCCTGGCCAGCGGGGAGGAATTTATTATCAATAATTCGACCAGGGACCAGTTGAATCCGGCCATTTCGGGGATGGTCGTCATCTGGCAGGATTACCGGTCCGGCTCCAATTACGACATTTATGGGCGAAATGTCCAGGTTGGGTCCAATTTCGTCGTCAGCAATGCGACCAAAAACCAGATTAACCCGGCCATTTCGGAGCAGTATTATATCTGGCAGGATTACCGCAGCGGCAACGCGGACTTATATGCCAAAAGCCGGTCTGGAGGGGCTGAGTTTGCGGTCAGCACACTGTCCAGTGAACAATCGTATCCCTCGATAGATGGGGCTATTGCGGTATGGGAGGATTACCGCAACGGCAATTATGATATCTATTCCAAAAACCTGACGACAAGTGTGGAAACGGCGATTTGTACGGATGTGAATATGCAGCAGCGGGCATCTGTCAGCGGGCAGCGGTTGGTCTGGGCGGATTATCGCTGGGGACCGCCGACCGTGGTGTATCTGGACCTGTCGCGCAGCGCGACGAATGCGATTGTCTGTTCCGGGGCCGGCCCGACGATTCGCGGCAATTTAGTCATGACGCTGGATAACGGCATTCTGGGGGAGTATTCCGCGGCACCGGTGATTTTTTCGAATACGATTGTGTACGGGGCGGTGGGTATTTCCGGTTGTGCGGGAACCATTGAAGAAAACCTGATTCAGCTTAACGGCATCGGGCTGTCCAACTGCAGCGGGACGATTCAGACCAATCTGCTGGCCCAGAACAATATCGCCCTGAGCGGATGTAGCGGTGTGATCTCGGGCAATACGATATCCTATAACACCACGGGCATGAAAAGCTGCAGCGGGCAGATTCTGGATAATTCGATTTTTTACAATGCCGGCTACGGTCTGAATCAATGCAAGGGCCGGATTGAGGACAACCGGATTATGAATCACGGGCTGGCGGGCGTATCCGGCGGCGGCGATGCAGAGACCGTGGTCAAGGGCAACTTTATCGGTCAGAATGCAGCGGGCATTACGGGACTGACCGCCGAGGTGATCCGAGAAAATGTCATCACGTTGAACAATGGCGATGGATTGTCCAACTGTGCCACACAGGGCATTGCCAATAATATCCTGTCGCAAAACACCGGCTTTGGGATGACGGGCTGTACGGGGGCGGTGACGAATAATACGGTGGTCTCCAACGGCAAAACAGGGATTAAATCCACGGCGGCAATGAAGAATAATATTGTCGCACATAATGCCGGATATGGGATCGAGGGCGGGCAGATTGCCTATAACTGTTTTTGGCAGAATACCAGCGGGATGTATTCAGGCTCGGCACCGGGGGCGGGTAATATTGCTGTCGATCCGCTGTTTGCCGATAAGGACAACGGGGATTATCATCTCAAGTCGGCGGTGGGACGGTGGGATCCGAACGCGGAAACCTGGGTGGTGGATACTCAGACCAGCCTGTGCATCGATGGCGGAGACCCGGCGGATGCAGCGGGCCTGGAACCCAATCCCAACGGAGGACGCGTGAATATGGGGGCCTTTGGCGGGGCCAGTCATGCAAGTCTGTCGCCCAATGGCAGCGGGACGATCACCCCGGTCTGCACAAACCGCCCGACGATGGATTTTGACGGGGATTGCATCGTGGGACTGGCTGATTTTGCGGCATTTGCGGCACAGTGGCTTTCCTGCGGGCTGGAGCCGGCGGAGGCGTGCGGGGCAGGCGGCTGAGCGGTCTTATCGGGACGACGTTCTTGTTTTTGGGGGTAATTACAGCAGGTACGGGGGATTCCACGATTCCAAGCCGCGGGTTGACCTGCGGGGGAATTCAGCATATAATATTTTGTTTTTAATGTTGAAGTCGTATAAGACCCCGGCCTGTCATCTACGGGTGTTGGACAGGATGCGGCCGGGATCAAATGATTACCCTGTTATGAGAGGTTGTTTGTGGCAAAAACGAAAAAGAAAGATAAGGCCGGCAAGAAGGCCAAAATTCGCTGTCACCTGTGTTCGGGATTGTGCTGTCGGTATTTTGCACTGCCGATTGAGACACCCGAGGATGCGGATGATTATGATGATATTCGCTGGTACCTGAGCCATACGCAGACGCAGGTGTTTGTGGAAGACGGCGACTGGTATCTGAACGTGCTGAATCCGTGTATTTATCTGGGGCCGGATAATCGGTGTCTCAACTATGAGAAGCGGCCGAAAATCTGCCGCACGTACAAGACCGATGATTGCGAGCTGACCAGCGGCGATTACGGCTATGAGCTGCATTTTACATCCGACAAGCAGATGGAAGAATATATGAAAATCAAGTTTGGCCCGAAAGTGTTCGAGCGATATGATGCGAAGAAACGCACGAAGGCCAAACCCAGATCCAAACGAAAGACGAGATGAGACGATGAAAATTCCTGCAGTCAAGGGAACGCGTGATTTTTACCCCAAAGAGATGGCGGTTCGCAATTTCATTGTGGATGGATGGAAGGCGGCGTCGCGCCGCAGCGGCTTTGAGGAATTCGACGGGCCGATATTTGAATATCTCCAGATGTACCAGGTCAAAAGCGGCGATGAGATTGTCGAGCAGTTGTTTCACCTGACGGACCGGGGCGGACGGGAACTGGCGATTCGGCCTGAGATTACCCCGACGCTGGCCCGAATGGTCAACCAGCAGGTCAACGCCCTGCCGCGTCCGATCAAGTGGTTTTCCGTGCCGAGACTGTGCCGGGCGGAACGGCCGCAAAAGGGACGCCTGCGGGAATTTTTTCAGTGGAATATCGATATCATCGGCGAGGAATCCACGCTGGCGGATGCCGAGGTGATTTTCTGCGCGATTGATTATCTGCGTTCGACGGGTCTGACGGAACAGGATATTGTGGCCAAGATTTCCAGCCGGAAACTGCTGGCGGCGCTGCTTAGAAATATCGGGATTGCCGAGGAGAAGCTGACGGTGCTGTACCCGATACTGGACAAGAAATCCAAGATTCCGGCCGAGGCGTTTGATGAGATTCTGCGAAAGGAAGTTCCCGATACCGCCGCGGCGGATACGATTTTAAAACTGATGGATTTACATAATGCCGATGATATTGCCGGACTGGTGAATCTCAATGAGGATGCCAGGGCGGCACTGTCGGAATTGCAGGGGTTGTTTGGCATTCTCGGGGCGATGGGCGTCGGGGCGTATTGCCGATTCGATATGAGCATCGTCCGCGGGCTGGCGTATTACACGGGCATGGTCTTTGAAGTGCATGATGCGGTCGGCGATTTGCGGGCGGTCTGCGGCGGCGGGCGATACGATAACCTGCTGCGGGACTTTGGCGGCCCGGCGATGACGGCTGTCGGCATGGGGATGGGCGACTGCGTGCTTGAGATACTGCTGCGGGAAAAGGGCATACTCAAGGACGATACGCTGGCAACCAAGAAGCTGGATTACTTTATTGCAGTCGCGGAGCCGACGCTGGCGGATAAAGCGGTGGAACTGGCTGCGAAGATTCGACTGGCAGGATTTAGTTGTGAATTCCCGTACAAAACCGGCGGACTCGGCAAGCAGCTCAAGCAGGCCTCGGGTTATAATGTGTCCCGCACGATTATTTTAGGGCAGGAATTTGTGAACGATAAGAAGCTTGTGGTCAAGGACATGGCAACTGGCCAGCAGGAGCAGGTTGGGGCCGATATTTTCGTGACCAGCCTCAGACCGTCTTGTTAATATGGGCAACATAATAATCTTGTAAGCCCAATCGCTGCATCCTCAGGCACTTAATGCTTGACAAGCAGCAGGAAATATGTATAATTGCAGCTAATGATAATAATTAGATATTCTGAATAAGGAAATATTCGTGAACCAGCTTCAAAGACATCTGAGTTGTATTTGGTTTAGTTATTTACTGCTGTTGCGCTGAACAGTCGGTCATAGTCTGATTTTATAGAGGCCGGCTTTGACCGGCCTTTTTTTTGGTGAAAGGAAATTATGAATATTAAAGACAGAATAAGGCCCTTTATTGGGATGTATTTATTACTCTACAGCTTTTTCTAAGAGGACAGATTCTATGTCGATTCGCATTCTAACACATTTAATCAGGAACCTGATTGCCCTGTCGCCTGAGCACGAAATCAGGCGGCCCGGTCGTCGTAATCATCCCCATGGTCAGTTCTGTCCGCGTCGTGCGGTAGAGCATTCGCCGCCATTGTAAAATCTTTTCCTGTCTGCCAAACGATACGACTCAGCTACAGCAGCGTATCATTTGCCTGTTTTTATAATCCCGAATTACCCGGTTCATCATGGATGCTGCGCAGTGCGGATGAAGTCCAATGGAAACGATTACCCTGACACATGAAAGGAAATATTATGGCACAAAAACAGATTTTTATCAGCGATTATGATTATGACCGTCTGGATGCAATGGTCCAGGCGTTCAAGAATGTGTGGACGCGGGACATGGAAAGTGTAACCATGCTGCAGGATGAGATAAACCGGGCCAAAGTCATCCCGCAAAAATCCATCGGCGACGACGTGGTCACGATGAATTCCAAAGTCCGTCTCAAGGATCTGGATACCGGTACATCCATGGTCTATGAGCTGGTGTTTCCGGAAGAAGCGGATTTGGAACAGAACAAGATATCGATTCTGGCGCCGGTGGGCGTTGCGCTGCTGGGATATCGCGTCGGCGACCGGATTCAGTGGCCTGTCCCGGCAGGCGTCCGGACCCTGGAGATTACTGAAATTCTCTATCAACCGGAAGCTGCGGGCAATTATGATTCGTAGCTTCACTGTCAGGAGATGGTTATGGTCCATACCAAACGGCAAGGATTGTTTGAGCGTATGCGTATGACTGTTCGACGTGCAACAAAGGCGATGTTTCCGGCACCAGTCCGGGAATACCGGATGCTGTCGGAATCGGATTATTTTCGGCTGCAGGCGATCTTGTCCAAAGGGCTTAAAGAGATAGGCAGCGCCGAAGCCCGACATGCCCGGCGGATGCGGCAGCTTCTCAAACGCGGATTTCTGTTTGCATGCAAGCGGATTCCATATTCGGTAGTCACGATGAACAGCCAGGTGCAGCTTCGCTCACTGCGGGGAACGCGGTTTGCGGTAACGCTGGTGTACCCGCAGGATGCGGATAAGAAGCAAAGGAAGATATCGGTCCTGTCAGCGCTGGGGATGAGCCTGCTTGGACGGGCAGCCGGACAGAGTCTATCCAGAAACCTGGTCATTGAGAAGATTTTATATCAGCCGGAAATCGCGGGGGATTTCCATTTGTAAGCTTCAGACCCGGCCGCATAAGCGACTATTCGGCCGGGTTTCTTATTCGGGGCTAAGCTATGAAGGAGTCTGTCCACAAAACCGCATGTCTATATTTATCAATCATTTAGAGTGTATTTTAATAAGATAAAGACAGGGTGGATTCGATATTTTTCGCACAGGATTGCTCTTTGGGACAAAAACGGGTACATTAGTGCAGCTTTAAGCAGGAGCAAGGTGAAGGCAATGAATGAAGGACAGGATTATGAACGGGCGTTTGCGGCGTGGCTGAATGAAAAGCAGATGCCGTATCGTGCGGTGGATCAGTCCCGTCGGCGTCAGTTTCGACGGCATAAGATCAAGAGCTTTGATTTTGCGGTCAGTACGCCGGGCGGCCTGCTGCTGGCCGATGTCAAGGGACGACTGTTTCGCGGTCAGAGCCTGGTGGGACTCAAGGGCTTGCAGACATGGGTGACTGGCGAGGACATCGAAGGACTGCTGGAATGGCGTCAGGCGGTGGCCCAGCGGCAGAATTGCCATGCGGGATTTGTATTCGCCTACCGGCTGATGCAGGTGGATGTGGAGACGGACGGGCTTTCGGTGTTTGAGTTCGAAGGTCAGCGGTATGTGTTTGTGCTGATTGAACTGGATGTGTATCGGAACCATATGAAGCGGCGAAGTCCTCGNNCCGGCCCGGCAGTTTCGCAGTGCAGCGGTATCCCTGGCCGACTGGATGGACAGGCAAAACGACACCGTAGTCACTGAAATGAATTTAAATATGTGAAAGCCAATGGTTAACAAGATAATAGCATCGATCGCAGCCCGGGTACTGGCTGGTCAGGATATTGTGCGGGATGACATTGAGACATTGTGCCGGGAAAGCCGCGACAGTCTGGATGATTTGCTCTACTGGGCCAATGAAATCCGCAAGCAGCACTTTGGAAACCGGGTTCAGATTTGCTCGATTGTGCCGGGCAGGCTGGGCGGATGCGACCAGGATTGTGCGTTTTGTGCCCAGTCGGTGCGATATAACACGTATCTGGAAAAAAAGCCCAAGGTGCTCAGCGATGAAGAGATTCTGGCCGGTGCGCGTGAGGCCAGGGCCAAAGGGGTTCCCTATTACGGGATCGTCTATAGCGGCCGGACAATCAGTGAAAAAGAGCTTACCCGGCTGGAAGGGCTGATTGCCCGGATTACCGAGGAAGTCGGGATTCATGTCTGCGGCGGCTTCGGGATATTGAGCGAACAGCAGCTTCTGCGGCTGGCCAGGGCGGGAATGCGGCGATACAACCATAACCTCGAGACCTCCCGTACCCATTACGGCAAGATTGTGACGACCCATACCTACGACGACCGCATCCGCACGATTAAGGCGTCGCAGGAGGCGGGGCTGGGGGTCTGTGCAGGGGGACTGTTCGGTATTGGCGAGACGGAGGCCGACCGGATTGATATGGCACTGCTGATTCGGGAGCTGAATGCGGATATGGCGCCGCTGAATTTCCTGCATCCGATCCCCGGGACACCAATGGGCGACCAGATGCCGCTGAGTCCGCGGGAGATTCTGCGGATTATCGCGATGTATCGATTTATACTGCCCCGGACGAATCTGAAGGTTGCCGGCGGGCGGGTACTGAACCTGCGGGATATGCAAAGCTGGATTTTTTATGCGGGCTGCTCCAGCATCATCAGCGGCAATTACCTGACTACGGCTGGCCGGTCGGTAGAAGAAGATATGCGTATGCTGACCGACCTTGGCCTGGAGGCGGTATAGCGGATCTAAATCATCCCTTAAGAAGGAATGCAAGATGGCAAAAAAATGGCTGTTAATTTTCAACCTGCTTGCAATCGTAGCGGCTTTGTTGTGTATTCCCTATTTTTTTGAGTTTTCCAAAACACATACATTGCCCCCCAGAGACATTGAAGGGCCATCTAATCCCAAAGATTCTATTTATTGGGGATGTTTTTGTGGTACAGGATTTTTCTTTCTCATTTTTTCCATCATAGGATTACATGCTGAACATCCTTATTTGAAACGGGCCTGTATTGTCTCTTTAGTAGCTATGGTGTCTCTATTATTAATACCTCTATTGGCTTATGGATTGGTCGTGTTAAGTATGTTTACGAAATTCACTGTCTCTGAAGGCCTGTTTTTTTCTCTTTTTGATTATTTGTTTATATTGCCGAGTTTAGTTCCATCTGTCTTTTTCGTTATTGCTGTCTTAAAGATGACTTACGATATATCGCTCAGTCGAAGCCCAATCATGGATATGGTATGTATGAGCTTCTTTGGGACTATCACACTGATTTTAAATGTATATCTTTTTCTATTTCTCCAACAACGATTATTTCCAGACTGGTTTTGCTGAGATTAATTTTGCTGGTCGATTTGGTAGTTGCGAGGTCAAACAAGGCAAACTAAGCAGACCATGTTTTACCCGGCAGAAGCCACAGCAGCACCAGAGGGTTCGTATGACTGGAATGATTTGGTGTAAGCAGCACTCCACAATCTTCATTGAGAACATTTTGGATGTGCTCAAGACCGCGAATCTGAATATCAACGACTTGCAGTACCCGCTGCACATAGCGTCGGCGAAGCGGAGCCAGTGTATGGACTATTCATGGTTTCAGTTTCGGCGTCCACCCCGGATACGTTATCTGGTACGGCTGAATATTCATAGGTTATGACCTGCCTATTTTTTCTCTGCAGCCTGATGCTCTATAATAATACCCATAAGTTTTCAATCAGCCTGTCTGTCCTCTGAATTTCGGGCACCATAATCATGCAGCAGTTGGACAATTTTAAGATAGCTTTTCTGCTGCTCAAGGCTTAAAGATGTGTACGTTTTGTCGTTTCGCTGTATCTCGGGATGGACTTTCGCGCCGGCTTCCTCCAGCAGCTTGACGGTCTTGATAAGTCCCGCCCTGAACGCTTTGGACAGCGGTGTTATACCCCAACTGTCAGCCGCATTGACATTTGCCCCGGCGGCAATCAGGAGATTGACAATCTCATGATGGTCCAGTGCCGGGCCCAGAGCTGTTAAGCCGGACAGAACCCTGCCATCACAGGAACTAAAACACATGACAACATTCGGATTGGCCCCGGCATCCAGCAGCAATTCAACCATTTCCGTATAACCCCTGGAAGAGGCTACCCATAGAGGAGTAAAGCCTATTTTATTAACCACATTGACATCGGCGCCGGCGGTAATCAGCTCGCGAAGTTCGGCGATATCTTTGGCCTCGAAGGAATCGGCAAGCTCAATCAACCGAATTGTCGCTTGATTACGTTTTGTGTATTCAGGGCCTGTATATTGTTCCAGAAGCGAGACGATTTGGGTACGTCCTTCAGCTTTTGCGATGTCCAGCAATGTCTGGTACCTGCCGTCTGCATAGACCTTGATATCCGCATTGGCCCCGGCTTCCAATAAGAGCTTAACAATCTCCGTCGCTCCATGCTGCGAGGCAATATACAGGGGCGTGTCATCCTTATCCGTAAGGTTCACACAAGCCCCCGCATTCAGCAGGAGTTTGACGAGTTCCGGGTCTTGATTTAATGCTGCGAACCACAGCGGCGTATGCCAGGCACGATTCACCACATTGACATTCGCTCCTGCAGCCAGCAGCAACCTGACAATCTCAGATTCAAATGCCAAAAACGCCGCAAACAGCGGAGTCTCACCGCTATCGTCATAGGCATCACCATCCGCACCGGCAGCCAGCAGCAGCTTGACAATTTCAACATGGCCATGATATGACGCATACGATAGCGGCGTACGGGAACTTTTGTCTTGTTGATTGACATCCGCCCCCGCGGCCAGCAGAACCCGGACCGCCTCGACGTGGCCCGCCTCGGATGCCATCCGCAGCAGGGTCAGGCCTTCCTCATCCGCCGCGTCGATATCGGCCCCGGTTTGAATCCATGCTCGGATTTCGGAGAGGATTTCATTCCCCTGCTTTATTGCAGGCGAATTGGGCAAAGTTTGTTCCGCCTGTACAGCGGTCCCGCCGCATAAGAATATTAAAACCATCAATCCAGCAAATCTACAAAAAGCTCTCTGTGTGATCCTCATCCATTTTCTCCTTAAGACTTCATCTTCCCTTCTGTATATCCTGTCCGGCTAAAAAGTTTATTGTGCGTCTGCAAGCTGCTCGGCGCTGGTAATCCAGCCGCCGCCCATGGCCTGATAGATTCGGACATAGGACGCCAGGGCGTCGGTTCTGTTCTGTACATAACTCAATTCGGCATTGAAAAGCTGGGACTCGGCATTGAGGACCGTCAGATACGGCGTGTAGCCTCCGTTATACTGCAGCCAAGCCAGGCGGTCGTATTCCTTCAGCGAGCCAACCAGTTTTCCCTGGGCCTGGAGTTGGTCTGCCAGCCGCTGACAGGCAACCAGGGCATTTTCGACGTCACTGAATGCGATTAAAATGACATTTTCATAATTCAGCAATGCGGCGTCTTGTGCGACCTGGGCCTGTTTGACCTGCCCTGAGATAGACCCGGCGGTAAAGATGGGACCTGTCACGGAACCGGTGTAATTCCAGGTCCGCGACGGTCCGCTGAACAGGTCGGACAGCTCGGAACTCTGTGTCCCATAGGCACCGGTCAGCGAGATGGTCGGGAAGTAGAGCGCTTTGGCCGCCCCGATTCGGGCGTTGGCGGCTATCAGATTCTGCTGGGCCTGGGCAAGGTCGGGACGACGGTCAAGCAGCTCGGATGGAAGCCCGGCGGGAATCACCGGCATGGTCAGCTCCGAAATGGACCTGCCGCGCTGAATCGAACCGGGATTGCGGCCCAGCAGGACACAGATGGCGTTTTCGGTCTGTGCGATCTGAGACTCCAGCAGGGGAATGACCGCCGCGGCTGTCTGGTACTGGGTACGGGCCTGTTCGAGGGTCATTTTGGTGACCTGGCCGTGCTGATACTGAAGGTCGAACAGCCTGACGGATTGAGCATACGTATCCAGATTGCGCCGGGCTGTCGCAAGCTGTTCATCCAGCCCGCGGAGCTGGATGTAGCTGTCTGCAACCGAGGCCACCAGTGACAGGATAACTCCCCGTCGGGCTTCCTGCGAGGCCAGCAGATCGGCCCTGGCCGCCTCGGAAAGCCGTTGAATGCGGCCCCATAAATCAATCTCCCAGCTTGCCCCGGCCAGCACTTCATACGAATCCTGCGGATTGGAAAACCCCGGCAATCGTGACGCAGCGCTTAGTTCATTGGCATGCTGGCGCGCCCCGCCGCCGCTGTAGGCGGCCTGCGGATACAGCGGTGCACGCGTCTGGGTCAGTATCGCGGCGGCCTGCTCGATGTTGGCTGCGGCGATCTTGACACTTTTATTATTTGCCAGGGCTTCGGTAATCAGCGAATCCAGTACGGGATCATGAAAATCTTTCCACCAGTCGGTATTGGCGGTATCGCGGGCATCCTTGGGTTCATAGATAAACGAATCCGGTACGGATATCGCCGGACGCTGATAGTCCGGCCCCATCTTGCAGCCGCAGACCAGGCAGATAAAAACAGCTATGCTGATTCGGTACATCTCAGGCATCCTCCAGAGGTTGAGCCGGTTTTGGCGGCGTGTCGGCGTGGCCGGGTTTTTCTTTTTTCGCTGCCGACCGTTCACTGAGCCTGTCAAACAGGTAGAAGAACAACGGCACATACAGCATGGCAAGCGTGGCTTCACCGATCATACCCCCCATGATGCCGGTGCCGATTGAGTGACGGGCGTTGGCTCCCGCACCCGTGGCAATCGCCAGCGGGAGCACGCCGAGAATAAATGCCAGCGACGTCATAATAATCGGCCGCAGCCGCTCCTCGCCGGCCTGGATGGTCGCATCCATGATTGACAGACCCTGTTTCNNCCTGTTTCCGCAACTCGACGGCAAACGTTACCCGCAGAACGGCATTTTTGGCACCCAGTCCAATAAGTACCAGCAGACCGATCTGAAAATAGACGTCATTATTGAGTCCTCGCATCCAGTTGAAAATCAGGGCACCCAGAATTCCGAACGGGACGGCCGTCATAACCGAGCCGGGCAGGGTCCATGATTCAAACTGAGCCGCCAGAATCAGAAATACAATAAGCAGGCCGAATGCAAACGCCGTTGTGGACGTTCCCCCGGCTTTTTTCTCTTCAAAAGCCAGACCAGACCAGGCAAAATCAAAGCCCTGCGGGAGTTCCTGCTCTGCCAGTTCCTCCAGCGCCTGGATTGCCTGGCCGGAGCTGTAGCCTGCGGCGGCATCACCAGTAATCTTGGCGGCCGGAAAACCATTGAAATGCGGCATCATGTCGGGGCTGGTCACATACCGGGTCGTAACCATGGCCGAAAGCGGAACCATCTGGCCGTTACTGGACCGTGTATAAAGCCGAGTAATATCATCCGGCGTTCTGCGATAGGGAGCTTCGGATTGGAGCACGACGTTCCAGACCCGACTGTACTGATTGAACTGACTGACCTGAACCGAACCAAACTGGGCCTGCAAGGTGCTATAGACATCATCAATCGGAACACCCAGCAAGACCGCCTGGGAGCGATCCACTTCGGCCCGCAACTGCTGCGAGGCGGCACGGAAGGTGGTGTTCAAACCCGTCAGCTCCGTCCGCTGGCGTGCCTTGGCCAGAAATTCCTGCGTAATTTCATACAGTCGGGCAGGGTCTCCGGCCTCTTTGTCCTGAATCCAGAGTTCAAAGCCGCCGGTGGTGCTGATGCCGGGGATGGCCGGCGGGGCAATCGGTATCAGCCTGCCTTCCTGAATACTCAGTGACTGTTTGGCAATCGTCCTGAGTACGCTGCCGGCGTTGTCTTTGCGTGCCTGCTTCATCGAGGAATACCGTTCTTTAAAATCCTTGAGGGTCACAAAAAACGTGGCCGCATTGGATTTATACTGGCTGTCCAGAAG
>DLFY01000187.1:0-7340 GCA_002482415.1 Phycisphaerales bacterium UBA7708 | reverse complement strand
CCGTTGAGAATGGTCCGGTTCATCACCGCAGGGTTTCCCGCAAACAACTCATCCACCCGCTGGGAAGTCTCAGAGGTGCGGTTAAGGCTTGCGGCGTCGGGCATCAGGAGCTGGCCCAGTACATATCCCTGGTCTTCATTGGGGACAAAGCTGGTGGGGATCGTATGAATCAGATGCCAAAGCCCATACAACAACACTGCAAGCAGGACAAAAGCCACCGACATGCGTTTGATAATCAGAACGACGGCATTGCCAAAGGCCACGGTAAACCGGTCAAACTGGCGGTTGAACCAGGCGAAAAATCCCTTCTGGGGACGCTGGGTATGCCTGAGCAGCATGGCACACATCGCCGGGGTCAGCGTCAGGGCTACAAAACCCGACAAGGCCACGGAAATGACAATGGTGATGGCAAACTGTTTATACAACTGGCCGGTCGTGCCAGGTAAAAATGCCGCGGGGATAAAAACCGACGACATCACCAGCACCACCGCCACCAGCGAGGTACCGATTTCATTCATGGCCTTGATGGTTGCCTCTTTGGGTGCAAGGTTTGATTTGGCCATATTGCGTTCCACATTTTCCACCACCACAATTGCATCGTCAACCACCATGCCGATCGCCAGCACAATCCCGAACAGCGTCAGCAGGTTGATGGAAAATCCGAGCGCAAGCATGCCGCTGAAGGTTCCGATCAGCGCCACAAAAATCGCCACCGTACAGATGATGGTGGAACGAAAACTCTGCAAAAACAGATAAACCACCGCAACGACCAGCAAGACTGCCTCGAACAGGGTATGAATCACTTCTTCGATAGACAGCCGCACAAAATCGGTGGTATCCAGTGCAATAACATAGTCAATACCATCGGGCATGGTGCGTTTCAATTGTTCCATGGTTTGGCGAACCGCCTTGGACACATCCAGTCCATTGGCGCCGGGCTGCTGATAAATCATAATGGGTGTCGCGGGTTTGCCGTTGAATCGATTGTCATCGATATATTGCCGCCGCCCCACTTCGGCCCGGGCTACATCCTTGATACGTACAATCGCACTGCCATCGGAGCTGGCTCGCAGGATGATGTCTTCATATTCCGAAGGTTTGACAAACGGAGACTGAGTCACCACCGGAAAGGTCAACTGAACTTTGTCGTCGCCGGGCTGCTGGCCGATCTGGCCGGCACCAAACAAGGCATTCTGTTTGGCAACCGCACTTTGAATATCGGTGGTGGTAATGCCCAGCGAAGCCATCCTGTCCGGATTCATCCAGATTCGCATCGCCTGATCGGGCATACCGATAATCATCGCCTGCCCGGCACCGTTAATTCGCTTGATTGCATCCAGAACATACACATTGGCATAATTGGTCACATAATCCGGGCTGTAGCGGCCGTCTTCGTTGAAGACTGAAATAATCATCAGGGTACTGGAGGATTTTTTCTGAACCGAAACCCCGAATTTGACCACCGCATCCGGAAGCTGCGGCGTCGCAAGATTAACACGATTCTGGACCTGGACCTGAGCAATATCCGGATCCGTATCAAGTGAAAAATAGACTGTAATGGTCATCTGGCCGGTACTGGAACTGGTCGAAGTCATATACAGCATATTATCGACGCCGTTAATCTGCGCCTCGATGGGCGTGGCCACGGAATCGGCGACAAGTTTGGAGTCCGCACCTGGATAGGTTGTGGTCACCTGAATCTGCACCGGGGTAATGGTCGGGTATTGAGCAACCGGCAGCAGCAGCATGGCAACCAGCCCGGCGATCACAATAATCAGGGATATGACCGTGGCAAAGATGGGCCGTTCGATGAAGAATTTGGAAAACATAATCGCGATGCCTCCCGGTCTATGAGTTGTTCTTGGGTGCGGCGGTCTGCTCGGCAGCCGACTTGATCTGGACCGTCATGCCGGGCCTCAGCGACAGAAGGCCCTCCACAACCACCTTGTCGCCTGCATGAAGTCCTTCGTCAATAAACCAGTCATTTTCATGCCATTGGCCAACCACCACAGGACGCTGCTCAACCTTGTTATCCTTGTCCACCACCCATACGAAATGTCCCTTGGAGGCATTCTGAATCGCTCGCTGGGGTACAAGGATGGCATTGGGGCGAATCGCTCCCTTTAAACGGACTCGGACGTACTGATTGGGACGAAGCAGGCCATCCGGATTTTCAACCGTGGCGCGGATGAGGAAGGTTCCCGTCTGGGGATTGAAGAACGGCTCGGCAAAGGTCAACTGCCCGGTGTGAGGGAAAATGGAACCATCGGCCAGAAGGACTTCGGTCACATATTTTTTATCCGGCGGTTCAACGATTAATCCTTTGGCAATTTGATTGCGAAAGCTCAGACGCTCATTTTCGGAAAGACTGAAATTCACATACGCCGGCGAGATGACCGCTACACTGGTCAAGAGACTGTTGGCCATGCTCAGGTAGGTACCGTCGGCCTGCTGAGCGGAACTGGTGATGCCTGTAACCGGCGACGTAATCACCGTATAAGACAGATTAAGCTGTGCCTGTTCCACGGCGGCTTTGGCCTGTTCCACTGAAGCGGCCGCGGACTCATAATGCCCCTTCGCCTCGTCCAGATCTTTTTGCGACAGGGCATCGGCAGCGACCAGCGGCTGAACCCGCTCCAGATTTTTGCGTGCAATCTCAAAGGCGGCTTCCTGCCGTGTCAGTGCCGCATTGGCCTGATCAAGCTGGGCCTGAAACGGCTTCTGATCCATCAGGAAAAGCATTTGTCCTTCCTTGACAATCTCGCCTTCGGTGTAAACCCGCTTTTCAAGGAAGCCGTTGACGCGGGCCTGAATGTTGACCTGACGGGAACTTTGTACCTGTGCCACATATTCCGGCGTAATCGGCACATCCCTGGGCACAACGGTGATGATGCTGACATCGGCAGTTTGTTCAACAGGCTGGGGTTGTTTTTTGCAGCCGTATAATCCGACTGCCAGCATCGTGATAAAACAGAGTATTACCATCCTTTGCATGAAATCCCTTCCTTTTCCTATTCCTGACGCATGGCCTCAGCACGCTGAGTACTGCATAGTTATTTTCACTATTTTATCACTCTTACTGCTTTTGCCTGCCTGCTGAATATATCGCTTGAAGGCAGCTTTAATCGACAGGACTATACTGAAATTATAGCTTAATGAGTAATGGCCTTCAATAAGATTTTCTTCAGGATACAGACAATCAAACTGTATCTCAGAGATAATCGTTGCCTGAAGACGTCAACCGAAATTTAATACACCTCCAGCCAGTGCAACGCAAACAGACCCAATTCCGCCAGGTTGATGATGCTGTCGCCGGTCCGTCGGGGCATCATGTCATAATACGCCATCGGCCCCAGCCAGTTTTCGGCCAGAATTGCCAGGTCCTGCAAGTCGGTCGTACGGTCTCTTGACCAATCCGCTTCAAAAGGCCGGATTTCCGGCACAACCCTCATTTCCGTGGTGAAATGATAGTCATAGTCTCCAATTCCAACCGAAGAAGTCTGGTAGTCATAGACCATCTCCACAAAGTAAGAACGCCACCCTGCCGGCGGCAATCCGGGATTGGCTGCATACACCCCCGGAGATTGTGCAGTCAGCACCGTGGATGACCAGGTATTACCAATAGTCACCTGACGAAAATCCCGGCTGTAGGGATTATCCGCCTGCCAGAGTTTGACTTCAAGCGGTTCCACGGCCGTCGTTACGGTCATCGAACCATCCGGATGAAGCTGCCATGAAAAGGCCGGACGCGCATTGCCATTCAAAAACGCATCATAATAGGGAACCATATTAGACAGCACTTCTTCATATGCCCCATCCAGATAATGATTGGTATTCGGGAAGGTTCTGACATACGTTTCCCCCAGCAGGCCATCGATATAAAACTGGAGCGAATCATGGACAAAAAAATCATCCCCCGCCGCCGTCACAATCAGCTTGGGAATAGTCAGGCGGTCACGGTATTCATAGGGGTCAACGATTGCCAGCAGTTCATCGGTACGCGACATGTCAAACCAGTCAAAGATTCCCATCTCCTCATAGGGATTCAGGGCCTGGGCCCAGAAGCCATAACAGGACCACTGGTGAGCAAAACTGCGCCGCATGTTCAGCAGGTCGCTGACGATAGGCGCTATCGCTGTCACCCGCGAATCGACCGCTGCCGTCAGCCAGGCCGTCCAACCGCGTTTGGAGCCGCCGGTCAGAACAAAGTGGTTGATGGTCTTGCCGGCCTTGCTCTTGACAAATCCCTGCACGGCATCCATGCACCGTACGGCGGACTTGACCATCGGCAACTGCACCGGCCAATAGGCATCCCCGCCTCGGAGAAACTTATCCCAGGAATAGGCGATAATCTGGTCTTCGCTGCGCCCAAAAGTCTCATCCGAAAACCGCAGGGGCTGGTTGGGCACACTTCGCAATTCCACAATCACCGTGCGTGTCCCGGCCGCCAGAAGACGATACGCCTGGTTGGTCGGGTCTGATGGATTAATATTCGGTGCCGCCTCCCCAATACTGCCGCCGTTAATCAATATCATGGCCGTATCCTTAACCGGCCCCAGCAGCCACTCCACTTCCGGCACAATAATCGTCACCCAGTGCGTCCAGACCGTAGGGCTGACCTCGCCGGCCCCCCGCCAGGACTGGGAGGTCATTCGAAGGACATAGGCCCGGGTTTGAGTATTGATATCAAATACGGAAGAGCCATACTGGCTGTACGAAAAGTTCGCATCCGGCATGGCGACATAATCATCCAGAGCGGTAGAAAACGCCACTGGACAGATGCACACCACCCCCATCATAAAAACAAATGACACCACCTTCGTTCTCATCACCACCTCCTGATTGTCAAAATATGAGGTTTTTACACCAGACTGAGGATATTCTTCATCAAATTCAAACCGCAAACCCCTTTTTGTGCAGTTTTTCACATCTTTTTGCAGGAACAATAGATTTTAGTGCTGATTCTGCGATTCTTTAGTCTGACATTATAACCAAACAAGAAGGGACAATTCAATCCTTTAATCCACAAACCCTTAACGCTCCACTGTATGAAATACATATACATTTATATAAAGACTGGCTATGTCTTTTGTTTGCGCATAATAGCGCATATAATTGCGCTGCATTGTATTGTTTTGTCTGTTGCTCACTCTATACTGTACTATAATGGAATAAAATCGTAATACCCGAGGTTTTCCTGGAGGCTTCTGCAATGAAACGTAATCGAGGCTTTACCCTGATTGAACTGCTGGTGGTGATTGCTATTGTTGCGTTGCTTTTGAGCATTGTAGTACCTGCCCTGGCCAGAGCCAAAGATTACGCCAAACGGGTGACCTGTTCCAACAACATGCGGCAGTCAGGTCTTGCGGTTCAGCTTTATGCCCAAAATAACGACCAGCAAATCGTTCCCAATTATGAGATTTCCTCGGCCACCATCGCCAATCCCCCTGAATATCTGCCGGCGCCTTTCAATAGCTATATGTGTTATCACCCGAACCAGACTAAGCCCGGAGGCGGCTACAAACCCTTCCACCTTGCGGTTTATTATGAACAAGGATACATCGACGACCCGAAGGTTTTTTATTGCCCCGCACAGCCACGCACCACAGGACACTACGCAATCCCTTACTATTACGAGTTCTATGTCGGAAAGGGCAATCCATCAGACTACTCCAGTCCCGCTCATCGCGGCAGTTATTTATGGGGGACCGTTTTGCCCGCCGACACACGGGGTTCCGGCAGTGCACTGGTCCGAACCTCTTTCAACTACTGGGTTTATGGCCAGAAAAAACTGGAAAAGATTCCCGGCTACAAACCGATGATTTTCGACAATATTCAGGAATGGGAAGTAGTGCCGCACCGCAAAGGCCGCGGAGTCAATTCCTTACCGCAGGGCTTGTCCGTTTATTACGCCGACGGCCATGTCTCATTCTGCAATGACCAGAACATTTTTGAGGACCTTAATAACTGGCCGTGGAATAAAACCGATCCGAGTGTGGGTTCCGGCCCCGGGAATTATCTGGATCGCTTTGAAGAAGTATTGCGACGCATTCAGGGTCAGTAACCGATTGCGGTTACGGCTGCGGCTGCTTGTCTGCATCGTACCCAATAACTCATAGATCTGTCTTTTCAGATAGGGTTTATCAGAACTCATAAACCTCACCGCCCTATTCTATTACTGCATTCATAAGTAGCTTTAATTGAGTCACTTAGCCGTTTTCATACAAATCCTTTCCGATAATATCCCCCATATTTCAAAAAAACAGGTTGTCAAATGGTCAAAAAAGAGAATGATATAGAAGAATAATGCAAAACGTTCATCGACACTCAAAAGGATTGCATGTATTGCACGGATGTACACACCGTCTGTCGCAAGGGGCCGTTCTTGCGCATCCTGCATCCCTTATTAGCAGAATTACAGTATCTTTCGGAATAATCAGACGAACAGACACCATTTAAGGAGATTTATCATGAAACTGAGGCTTTTGTGGGGGTTGTTGTGTATCGGAATGTTATGCTGCTGGAGCATGGGGGCCGATGCCCTCGAGCAGGGATTTGACGTCCCGCCTGTCAAAGCCCGGCCGCATACATGGTGGCACTGGATGAACGGAAATATCACTCGCGAAGGCATTACCGCAGACATTGAGGCCATGGCGCGGGCCGGCCTTGGCGGCGCCCAGATTTTCAATGTCGGCGACGAAGGCAGCGTNNCATCCCGACCGGAAAAATTATGTATCTCAGTCCGGAATGGCTGGATTTAGTTCTTCATGCGACCAAGGAAGCCCAGCGGGTCGGAATCGAACTGTGTTTCCATAACTGTGCCGGATGGTCCAGCAGCGGCGGGCCGTGGATTACTCCCGAACTGTCGATGCAGCGAGTGGTCTGGACGGAAACCGAAGTCACGCCGGAAACCGGAACAATCAAGCTGGCACAGCCGCAGGCCAGAATGAATTTCTATCGCGATATTGCGGTATTGGCGTTTCCCACCCCCGTAAACAAGTCTTTCCGGATTAAAAACGCCGGGGCGAAAGCAGGATTTGACAGTCCGTATGGCCTTCAGCCGGAAATCGAAGAGATTCCGTCAGATGCAGTGATTGCCAAAGACAGCATTTTAAATGTAACGGATAAAATGGATACTTCAGGTCAATTAAACTGGAAAGCTCCCGGCGGTTCATGGACGATACTTCGCATCGGCCATACCACCACCGGCAAAACCAATCACCCCGCCCCGACATCGGGCCTGGGTCTGGAATGCGACAAGCTCAGCCGCGAAGCATTGGATGTGCACTGGAACAAGGGTGTGCAGCCGGTCATTGACAAGCTCGGCTCGCTTGCAGGCA
>DLFY01000285.1 GCA_002482415.1 Phycisphaerales bacterium UBA7708 | reverse complement strand
CCTTTATTTGATTTTTTTTGCCGTGTTATTCAGCGGCCTTGAGTGTTTCCTGCTGTTTAAGCCAGTTGGCCTGCACAATTGCCAAATCCTCCATATCCACGACACCATTGTAATCAATATCCGCAGGATTAAGCCCTGTCAACGGCTTAAGGTACGGATACGTCTGGCCGTTGCCGATCCCCCAGGTATTGACAAAATCCCACTTTACCGATGTAAAGGTGGACAGGGTCATCATTGCCTCATTGCTGACGCCCTTGATACCCGCTGCAGTCCCTTCGCCCACCGCATTGCTGCGGCCGCTGGTTTGCGTATTCCAGAAGCAGCCGGCAAACACACCGGCAAGATTCGTCCCCGCCAGTCCGCCAACCCGGCTGGTCCCGCCGACCACACCGACCGCATAACAATCCTTCAGCGTCCCCTCGTTGCCTCCTATCAAACCTCCGACATACGTGGTTCCGCTGACAGCATCGGTGCCATAGCAGGCCGTCAGCGTTCCGGCTTTATTATACCCCACCAGCCCGCCGACCCAGGTAGCGCCGCGAACCGAACCGGTCACATAACAGGCCGTCATTGAGCCGCCCCAACTGTATCCGGCAATTCCGCCGACATACTGACCGCCGCTGGACAACGTGATATTTTTCAGACCCAGATTCCAAATCGAAGCATTCTTGATATAACCGAACACGCCGACGTAATCGACTGCGGCAGTCGTTGTAAAGGACAGATTATAAATTGTATGGCCGCTGCCGTCAAAACTGCCGGTGAATTCATTTACGGCATTGCCAATGATGCGATACTGCGTGCCGGCATAAATCGACATATCAATATCCGCCATCAGTTTGAAATGCTTGCTCCAGTCGGCGGAATTGGCCCCGATGGCATTCATTTGTTCGGCGGTATAGATCTGATACGGATCCTGCAATGTGCCGCTGCCCCCGCCGTAACCGCTGTTGTCTTCATTATAGGGCTGCCAGAACAGTCGGGGGTAATCATTGCTCACCATCCGCCAGTCCGCCGCATCGCCATCGGTTTCGGTGAAGTCCCAGCCCGCTGCGACATAGTGTGCAATCTTCATCATCTCCGCGGTGGTCAAACCAGTCACATTGCCCTTGGAGCCGTCGCCGGTGCCGCTGCTCTGCCTGCTGGTCACAACATCCCAGAAGCTCGCCGATATTGAACCGGAATCATTGGCCCCGACTAATCCTCCGGCCTGGGCAGCCCCGACTACCAGTCCTCTGGCATAACAGCCCGCTATCGTTCCATCATTGCCGCCGATCAATCCGCCGACACGGGTATAGGTATCCGCCGTCCCCTGGGCTGGTCCGCCGGCATAACAAATCGAAATCGTACCATACAGACTATATCCCACCAGACCGCCGACATTGCGATACCCATTCACCGCACCCGCTGCATAGCTGGACCTAATCGTACCTTCAAACACGCCGCCGGCCAGACCGCCGACACACCGTGTACCGGTAACTGCACCAACCGCAAAGCAGGTCGAAATCGCGCCGGATTTGTTATACCCGGCCAGACCGCCGATATAATCCGTACCGCTGACCAAAACATCCGCTTCGCCCCGCGTCAACTGCCCTGAGTTCTGTCCGGCAATTCCGCCGACATAATAGTAGCCGCTGACCGAGCCGGTGACCTGGCAATCATCGAGCGTGCCAGCATTCTGCCCCGCCAGACCGCCGACAAATTGACCGCCGGAGGAAATCCGTACCGAATTCAGGCCAAGCTTTTTGACAGAACCGTTTTTGATATATCCGAACAATCCCACGTTATCGACGGCTTCCGTCGTTTCATACGTCAGGTTGCTGATTACATAACCATTGCCGTCGAAGCTGCCGGTAAAGGGCACCGCGGCCGTGCCGATGATTCGATATTGTGTACCGGCATAAGCCGACATATCAATATTCGCCATCAGCCTGAAATGCTTGTTCCAGTTGGCGGTATTCTCTCCAACACCGTTCATCTGCACGGCTGTCCAGATTAGATAAGGATCCTCGACTGTCCCACGACCACCACCGTAAGACTCCCAAATCAGCCGCGGATAAGCCTTGTTGGGAACCTGCCAATCCGCCGCATCGCCGTCCGAAGTCGTAAAATCCCACCCGGCCGATACAAACGGTGATAACGTCTTCATCGCCGCCGTGGTCAGCCCTGTCGCACCCGTCAGCGTACCGCCGCCGATACCCACACTCCGCCCGGTGGCCTGCGTATCCCAGAAGCTGGCACTGACAGCTCCATATAGATTGGCCCCGATCAAGCCACCCACCTGGGCTGCGCCGGTTACGGTCCCCGCGGCAAAACACATCGCTACCGTCCCATCGTTAGCCCCGACCAGACCACCGACACGTGTAAAGGCATCAGCCGTCCCCTTGGTCGCTCCAACCGCATAACAGTTCGAAATAGTACCATTGAGATTATACCCTATCAGCCCGCCGACGTTACGATATCCAACGACGACGCCTGACGCAAAACTGGATTTGATTGTGCCGGAATACGCCCCTCCGGCCAGCCCCCCGACGCACCGTATGCCGGTTACATTACCCATCGCAAAGCTATCCGTAATCGTGCCCGATTTGTTATACCCCGCAAGCCCGCCAATATAATCTGTACCCGCCGCAGATGCCGTCGATTCACAGTCATGAATCACTCCCGGATTCTGTCCCACGACGCCGCCGACATAATAATACCCGCAGATCGAACCGCTCACCAGTCAGCCCGACAGGGTCCCGGCATTCAAACCTGCAATCCCTCCGACATACTGTCCCTCGGAGGATAACTGCGCATTGGCCACAACAAGATTCACAATCGTTCCGCCGGATACATGACCGAATACGCCGACATAATCCACATAGCCGCTGGTCTTGTAAGTCAGATTGCTGATGGTGCGACCGTTTCCGTCAAAGGTGCCCGTAAACGGTGTCCCGGCATTACCGATAATGCGATATTGTGTACCGGTAAAGGCCGACATGTCAATATCCGCCATCAGCCTGAAATGCCTGCTCCAGTCGCCGGCATTGGCCCCGATACTATTCATCTGACCGGCTGTCCAGATTTGATAGGGATCACTGACTGTTCCGCTGCCTCCTCCATACCCGGCTGCAACTGCCAACGATGACATTAAAACAAAACCACTCACCACGCCCGCCAAAACAAATTGCTTAACCATCAAACTAACCCTCTTTATCTAACGCGTTTTCAGACTGATGCCGACTTCATTCCGTGTCTTGCCGCCGCATCCAAACGGCAAAACAAACCCTGTTAAGCATAATCCCTGATTTATTCTGCTGAAACCTGCTGTTTTTGTTTGATTATTCCGCCTGAGCACGACCCGGCAGAATAACGCCATACTCGTACTTGTTGTGCCTGCGGAATAATCGACCAATACCTGTCCTGTAATATCCATGGGTGTATTCCGTCTTGTATGACGGCCGCCGTTCGACCCCAGACAGCAATCATCCTGACGGTTCGAAGATTGCTTTGCAAATCGCAAGACAAAACACCCTGCCCCGCCGCTTTATGCCCGGACTGCCACCGGGCATTAGCGGCAGCTATCTATGCAGATTCTCTACCTGACCAGAGTAACTTCTAATTATCCTGCCTGAACTATTACTTTCCGGCAAGGCAACATCCTGCGAGTTCGACCGCATAATCCCCTGGCTTACAAAATAATACCTGTTCAAACTATAACAGGATATCATTTGCAGTAAATTAGACAATGCAGCAAATGCGTGGTTTGATGATATTCCAAAGGTGACCTTGTCCCCCACGACTCGAATGTCGCAGTTCAATTGATAAGCCCACAGCCCCGATAAATACCGGTATAGAGCAGTAACATTCCCCTCACTCGCTACCCGCCTGACTTCGAGCGTTATCTTCACCGTCATAAATAGTTCGTTTATGACTCTTCTCATCCCATCCTCCAGAGGTCTTTTTTCTCCAAAAAAGACTTTAAGCCATTCTATCGGCAATCTCCTGACTAAATCAACACTTTTTTTTAATAATTTTTAAGATTTTATAGGTCCTTATACGGATTGCCCATCAGTGTATTTCCCCATCAAGACATAAATCAATTTGTGGTTTATTGTGACCTTTTTTCTATACATATTTAGTTTAGTTTAACATTTTCCAAGGAAAAGATGTTAAAAATAGGGGTCTATCGGGTGTACTATACTATAATATGCTATGACGAATATATGGCTGTTGGGGCGGGTCGATAACCGGTTTTGCCAGATACTCCATAACTGATTTTAATTAAATATCTTAGGACGTTTTATAAACAGCGTAAAACCGTTTTTTTCGGATTCAGACAGTTGGGGATTTGCCCGATAGATACATTATGTATCGCTAATTCTTGAAAAAAAGCCGGATTGTATTCCAATCTCCGGCAAAATCAGCATGTATTAATAGCGGATAATAATGAACACCTAATTTCAAACGGGGATGTGTTATGCGGATAAACGTATCGTTTGCTGCTTGCCTTTTAGTCCTGAGCCTGGGGGCTAACGCCCAACTGGTCCATCGGTACAGCTTTTCAGGCAATGTCAATGATTCGGTGGGATCGGCCCATGGGACCCTGATTAACAGCAGTGCAACCGCGACTTTTACCGGCGGTGTACTGGAGATTGGCAATTCGAGTCTGCCTAATTCCAACAGTTCTGCGATCAATTACGTGGATTTGCCCAACGGGACGATTTCTTCTCTGGGTACGGCCGCGACCTTTGAGGCCTGGGTCACCTGGCATGGCCCCTCCGGGTCGAGCTGGCAGCGAATTTTTGATTTTGGCACCAGCGGCGCTGGGGAAAATCAGTCGGTAGATTCGAGCAATTCTGCCTATATGTTCATGACACCGCGGTCGGGATCCGGGACCTATCGATTCGGACATCGCAGCGATATTTCGATGGGCGGGCCGGTGGAGTATGTGATTGACGGCACCATTTTGCCTGTGGACCAGGAGGTCCATGTGGCGCTGGTCTGGAACGATACGACCGGACTGGTACGGATGTATTTAAACGGTCAGCGGATTTCAGAGGGAACAACTCTGTTTTTACTATCACAGTTACCGGACGTGAACAACTGGCTGGGACGGTCTCAGTGGCCTGATCCGGCTTTTCACGGCAGCTATAATGAATTTCGGATTTACTCTATTCCCTTTAGTGATGAGATGATTCTGGCCAGTTATCAGGCCGGGCCGGACAATCCGATCACGAGCTTTGCTCTGCCGTCGAATCCAAGCCCTGCACATCTGAGCACCATTGGCAACATGACGCCGACGCTGACGTGGCAGTCGGACTCAAACGCAAGCATTGTCGGGCATCGGATTTATCTGGGGACGGATTCTACTGCGGTCCTGAAAGCCACCCCGGCCTCGACGGGGATTTACCAGGGAACGAGAACACCGGGCAATGAGACCTTCACGCCTGCAAGCGATCTGGTGATGGACCAGACGTATTACTGGTGCATCGAGGAAGTCACCAATACCGGCTATACCTTCAAGGGGCCGATTTGGAGTTTTAAAACCGCCAATTTGAAAGCTCACGCCCCGCAGCCGGCAAATGGAGCGGCGGGCGTTTCCGTCGGGCGTGTGACGCTGCAGTGGGAAACGGGTCAGGGGGCCATCGGTCACCGCATTCTGCTGGGCAGCTCTCCGGCGACGCTTGCGGTGGTTGAAAATAATTACACCCAGACATCCTATGAACTGGATAACCTTGACTTTAAAACCGTTTATTACTGGCGGGTGGATGAGATTTTTCCATCTGAAGTCATCACGGGCGATGTATGGTCGTTTTCCACGCTGGAAAAACCGATTGCCTGCATTCCGGGGGATCTGGACGGCAACTGTATCGTTGATTTGAATGACATGCTGCTGTTCAGCGATGCCTGGCTTTCGAGTGTGAATTGCAGCGCCTATGATTGTCCCGATTTAAATCAAAGCAAATTCGTTGATATTGCCGATTTAGCGGTGTTCTCGGCCAATTGGCAGGATTCGCGAGACCCGATGGTGGTGATTAACGAGATTCACTATCACACCGACAACAACAAAGAACCGGTGGAGTTTATCGAATTATTCAATGCCGGGGCACAGCCTATCGACCTCAACGGCTGGAGACTGGAAGATGCGGTCAGTTATACATTCCAGGGCGTGCCCGTCATGGCGCCGGGGGATTATGTGGTTGTTTGTCAGTCGCCGACGGCCTTTGCGGCAAAGTATAACCGGACAGCGTATGGACCCTTCGAGGGCAAGCTGAGCAACGAAGGGGATCGAATTGTTCTGCGTAACGCCGGCGGCAATAAGATTGACGAAGTGGAGTATCAGGGTGAGTTTCCATGGCCGGTCGCCGCCAACGGCGAAGGGGCCTCAATGGAATTAATCAATCCTTATCTGGACAATAATCTGGCCGGAAGCTGGCGGAGTTCGGGATATCATGATGCCCGGCCGGAGTATGCCTACGGAACGCCTACACCGGGTTTGCAGAATAGTGTGTACGCCCTGAATGCGCCGCCGCAGATTCGGCAGGTCAGTCATGATCCCAAACAGCCGGCGGCGGGAGCACCGATTGTTATTACGGCCAAGGTGACCGATCCAGACGGCGTCAAGCGGGTCAGCTTAAAGTATCAGCTCGTATTGCCGGGTGCGTATATCCCGGCGTACCTGCCTATAGCGATTTCATCGCTGATCAGCAATCCTTATCAGGATCAGCCGGTCAATCCGGAATTTGAAAATCCAGCCAACTGGAACACCCTCATGATGACGGATAATGGAACCGGACAGGATGCGGCGGCCGGGGATGCAATTTACACCGCAGTCATTCCGGCTCAGAGCAATCGTGTTCTGGTGCGGTATCGGATCGAGGCTGAAGATAATCAGAGCAGTGCGATTCGTGTGCCATACGCGGATGATGGGTCGCTGAATTTCGCCTGCTATGTCTATAACGGGATTCCGGCGTATGTCGCCAGCAAGGATTCGGTTCACGCGGATGGGCCGGGGCATGTGTACAGCACGGATATTCTGACTTCGATTCCGGTTTACTCCTTAATCACGCGCAATGCGGATTTCTATATGTGCTACGGCTATAACAGTGCGGACCGGATTGATCAGGGATCGACGGCGGCCAATGTGCAGGATGCCGGGCAGGTGTATAACTGGGAGGGTGCGTTTGTTTATGATGGGACTGTTTATGACCATATCGGGTATCGGCTCCGCGGGGGCAATGGGCGTTATAATTATGGTCTGGGCGGAAAACGGGCGATGAAGATGCGATTCAACCGCGGCCATTATTTCCAGGCCCGCGATCTTTACGGCAACCCGTTCCCGTCCAGGTGGCAGCACCTGAATACCGGCAAACTGTTCGGCAACCAAATTGTCGGCGGTTATCGCAATTATCCGTACGGCGTCAATGAAATCATGGATTATATGCTGTTCAATTCCGCCAATGTTCCGGCACCCGAGGCATGGTGGTTCCATTTCCGCGTAGTAGATGGGGCCGAAGAAGCACCGAGCACCGCCAATGGACAGTATGAAGGGGACTTTTTCGGACTTCATCTTGCGTTTGAAAATTATGACGGTGCGTTCCTGGAGCGGCAAGGTCTGCCCAAAGGCAACCTGTATAAGCTGTCCGACAAAATTTATGAAGGTCCGCGTCAATTGCGTTACCAGGGTCCCGACGCCGTCAGTGACGCCTCGGATTATGAGAATATCCGATGGAATCTCAAGCATACCGCAACGGCTGATTTCATACGCAACTACATGGATTGCGACGAGTGGTATCGCTACCACACCATTACCGAAGCGATACGGCATTACGATGTCTTCTCCGGGGCAACGTGCATCCATTGTCTGAAAAATATGGCATGGTATTTCCTGCCGGAATATACCGCTGAAAATAACAACCTGGGCATGCTTTGGTTCATGCCCTTTGATGTGGACGACACGTGGGGGCCGTACTGGAACCAGGGTGTCGATCATGGCAAGGCTGCGATTTATGACCAGGAATATCTGGGCGGACTGACTCAATATACCATTCAGCCGGAAAAGGCGCCGCTCAAACAGGAATACCGGAATTACATTCGTCATTTCCGTGATCTGCACTGGCAGCCGGATATTATCAATGGGATGGTCGATGAACTTGCCAATGTGATCAAAGATTTTGTGCCCGCCGACCGGGACCGCTGGCGGCTGGATTCTTCCGTTCCGGGGACTCCCATTGATAATGGTACGCTGGAGAACAACATTGCCATTATGAAGCAGTTCGCCTGGACCAGCGGGGTCTGGGGCTGGCCGGGTACTGCGGCCAATCTGGACAATCTGGCCAACGCTGAAGGGGACAGCACCGCTATTCCGGCCACACCGACAGTCAGTTATATCGGAACCAGCGGCTATCCGATCAATGACCTGCGGTTCCAGACCAGCGCCTTCAGCGATCCGCAGGGTGCCGGAACGTTTGCGGCCATGAAATGGCAGATTGCGGAATACGCCCTGAATTATGATCCGAACCCGACGGATGAGGTGATTCTGATTGATCAGAATGCAACATGGAAATATGTCAAGGGAACTCAGGAACCTTCCAATCCCATTGAACAGTGGCGATTGCCCGGCTACAGCACAGACGACTGGCTGGGCGGTAAAACCAGCATCGGCTTTGCAGATAATGATGACAATACTCTGCTCAATGACATGCAGGGAAAATACAGCACGGTTTATCTGCGGAATACGTTTGACATCGCCGACAAAACCAAGGTTCAGGCTTTAAAGCTTCATATTTATGTCGATGACGGCTGTATTATCTGGATCAACGGTACGGAAGTCAAACGGGTCTATTGCAGCGACGGAATCAAATATTTTGACAGCGTGACCGATACCGCCGATCACGAGGCAATCAGCTATGAGGAAGTGTCTTTGGCCGCTCCTTATGATTACCTGGTCAATGGAACCAATGTGATTGCCGTCCATGCCCTGCAGGTAACCAAAGGAAGCTCTGATTTTTCAATCGATGTCAAAGTGACCGCTCAGATCGGGGACAAGACCATGAACATCCCGAATCTGTCCAGGAGCAAGTATGAAATCAATCCCGTCTGGGAAAGCGGCGAACAGACGAATGCCGCAAATCTGCAGGTCCAGATTCCGGGCAATGCCGTCAGGGCCGGACGGACCTACCGCGTGCGGTGTGCGATGAAAGATACCACCGGCCGGTGGAGTCACTGGTCCAATCCGGTTCAATTTGTCTCGGGGCCGGCCATGGGGGCGGATATCCTCAACTACCTGCGAGTCAGTGAAGTGATGTACAACCCGATGCCCGATGCCAACGGCACCTACGACAAAGACGACTACGAATTTATCGAGCTGACCAATATCAGTCCGACTAAAACCATCGATTTGTCAAGCGTTTCCATCGTCAACGGGATTACATACACTTTTGCCGGCAGTGCGGTGACCTCGCTGGGCCCGAAGGATTATGTGCTCGTGGTCAAGAACAGGTCGGCCTTTGAATCCCGATATGCGGGCTTGTCCGGTAAAATCGCAGGTATTTACTCCGGCAGACTCAACAACGACGGCGAAACCGTCGAGATATCCGATGCCTGGAACGGCACGGTGGTTGCCTTTACATACAATGACGGCGAAAGCTGGCCGCAGGCCGCCGATGGTGCCGGCCATTCGCTGGTGCCACGGGACTGGTGGGCGATGGAAGACCAGCAGGCGGGGATTATGGATTATGCCGGAAGCTGGAGGCAAAGCACTTATCGCGGCGGCTCGCCTGGCGCCGAGGATCCGGCAGCCATCACGGATGTGGTGATTAATGAATTCATGGCTCATACAGATTTCAGCAGCCCTGCGTATCCGGATTATGACAGCAATGACTGGATTGAATTGTACAATACCACGGCGTCCTCTATCGGGCTGAATACCAACTGGTATTTGAGCGACAATGTCGAGAATCTCAAGAAATGGGCGATCCCCAGTGTCACGATCTCCGCAAACGGAATGCAGACCTTTGATGAAATCAGCGGATTCCACAGTCCGATCAACACCGGATTCGGACTGGACAAGGCAGGTGAGAGACTTTTCCTGTCGTATCTGCCGGGCAATGCCAGCGACCGTGTGGTGGACTGCCTCCGCTTCCGGGGACAGGAAAACAGCATCTCGCGCGGACGGTATCCGAACGGCGGGGATTACTGGTTCCGCATGTACGGCTCCAGAAATACCGCCAATACCCTTCCGATTCTGGATGTTGTTATTTCGGAGGTCATGTACCACCCGACCGAAGGCAGTACCAACGACGAATATATCGAGCTGTATAATCCAACGCCGGCGTCTGTACCGCTTTACAGTGCGGACGGGTCCGGTGCGTGGCGGCTGGATAATGCTATCGCGTTTACATTCCCGGCGGCGATGTCACTGGCGGCAGGGGCAAAGATTGTAATTGTGCCGTTTGATCCTGTGGCTGAACCGGCACGGCTGGCCGCATTCGAAACCGCATACAATTGTGACCTGACTGCGGGAGTCACTGTATTCGGACCCTGGGCCGGTGCCCTGTCCAACGGCAGCGAACGGCTGGCGCTGGAAAAACCGCAGGCCTCTGATGATCCGCAGAACCCCGCCGCGATCTCCTGGATTCTGATCGACCAGGTCGGCTATAGCGATTATGACCCCTGGCCGGTTGGAGCGGATGGATATGGCTATTCGCTGACGCGGCTGAATCCGGGCAGCGCCCAGTATTCCGGCGATGATCCGGCTAACTGGACAGCGGCCACTCCCACGCCGGGACAGTAACAGATGATGAGGTATTGCTGAAATACAATAGCGTTTAAGACAAAAGAAGCCAAATCGGACTGAAAACCGATTTGGCTTCCTGATTTTTGGCGATACTGCGTTGTTTTAATTCTGAGGCGCCAGCAGGATATAATCCAGGCCGAACATGTTGCGTTTGACGGCCTCCGGATTGGACCCGATGATTTTGACCTCAAGCTGATTGACACCCCGCTTCAGTTGACAGTATCCGAGGGCGATTTCCTCAGTGATGACGCTTGGATTGTACAGATCGAGTTTTTCGGTGAGTGTTTTGCCGTTGACTGCGATGGCGACAATACCGTAATCTTTGGCTTTGGTCAGGGCTGCGGTCATGGCATAAAGGCCGGCTTTGTCCACGGAAAATTCGAGGGTCAGTATATCGCCTTCTTTGGCGTCTATCCACCAGAGCTGCTTAGTCCCGCTCCAGTCGAATTGGGCACCCGACTGGAGTTCGGTTTTGCCGCCGGTTGTCTGCTGAATCTGCATGGCTTCGCCTTCGAGGGCACCCTGGATACGCTTAATCTCAACGACATCCTCCTGAACGAGGGCAATCTTATTGCGGGCTTCTTCGGGCATGGGCTGGACATTGGAGGTTGCCCCGGGGCGGGCATACCAGAACGTCGTCGGGGCATAATTAACTCGGGTCTTGGCCCAGTGCCACAGCTCCATATCAAATTGCAGCGATGTGGTGAATGGAATTGCATCGAGTGCACGATAGCGAACATTGACTGAAAAATCGCTCTCAAAATTACCGGCACCGGTGGGCTGGGCATGAAAGGCAGACTGGAAATACTCCGGCCGACACCATGCATAGCCATAGTAATCTTCGGTACCTGTGCCGAAATGCGATGGGAATGTTTCGCCATCGACATAAATCTTTTCATCGCCTTCGCCCCACCATGCAGCGGCCCCATTGAAGATCGCCAGGCTGTCGCCGACATAGACGCCCTGCCCGGCCACCTTGACCCAGTTCAAATCAAAGGCACCCTGGTCCTGAGCTTTCGCATTGGAGCAGGTCTGGATTTTAGTCCACTGTTTCCAGGCGGCATGGAAATACATACTGCGATTATCCCAGGTCCATGGTTTGGTCTGGGTCTGGAATTTTTCATCCCGAACAATCTGATCACCCAGGTTATGCAGCTTAATCAAAACAGATCGCTGATACGGCATCGGCCAGTAACAGGACATGGTGCCATCTTCAGAGACTTCGGTGTACCATGTTTTATATGGTTTACCTTTGTAGCCAATCCCAAAAAAGTCACCCACCGGGCACCAGACCGTCCGGGTATCATCAAATATCATCTCCAAAACCGTGGAACGCAGGGCCTGCGGCAGATTATCCGCCTTCAGTTTCACCGTGAAAGCGACTATGGCCTGGGGATTTGTGGAATCTAAAGCAAGCGTTGAACTGCCGCCTGCAGGAATATCTATTGGGACATGACGATTAAGACGGCTTTCAACTTCAGGCCGGACGGATTGACTCAGTTTTATCTGGGTTTTGGCAAGGACTGATTTGGCCGTTTCAAGCTGATCCATCGAAAACGACTGGACTGCGGTTCCTGCGGCGTAGGTGCGGTAATTAATCTGATAATAGAGTGCCTCACCCTGATGAGCCCCTTCATCGACGGGGGCATCGGTCTGGTAGGTAATCTTACAATGTTTGGCATAGGGAATCGGCAAATAGAGATTGTGGCCGCGCTGGCCGTATTGGGTCTGGGGCGACACACCCTCTGACAACGGGGCTCCTGTCAGCATCCCTTCATCGAGAACACTCTGAATCGGGCCTTCAATAGCAGGCTTTTCATTGCCATCCAGATAAAACCGCAGGATTCCGTTGGTAAACGGCTTTCCGGAAGGGCCATGCCAGGTCGCCCAGAAACGCACCACAGCACCGGGGCCGGCGGTATCCATCAGGACATATTCTTTCTCGCCGGCTTTTTCTTCGGTGCGAAGAAAATAGCTGCGGTCCATGTTGGCCCACCAGGTCGGTGAATCGGGGGTATCGGAGTGACGGTCATAGCTGCTGAACTGTTTGCAGGTGTAAGCCGGTTCGGGAAATTGGGCCAGTGCATCCCGGTTGACCATCTCCTCCAGCAATGAACTGAAAGTGATGGGTGGATTGTCGGCAGCCAGAACAACTTGCTGCAATCCAGCGATGATACAGAGAAGCGACGCTATCGGTCTTGCGTATCTCATTGCAAACTCCTTAAAATGAATGCTTTAAAACCCCGGAAAAGAACCGTTCCCTCCGGCCTCGACACAGGTCCGGCCGGAAAGTCTGTTCCTGGCCGGACATACCGATTTGGCATCTTATATGATTTTTGTTTTTATGCAAACAATTATTTGCGGTATCGCTTAAAGGCCATTATTGAACAAGCTGCCCCGTCCTTTTTTCTATTCATCAGTCCTTTAATGCCTCTTCCACGGCCTTAAGCAATTGCGGACTGGACGGATCAACCTCGGAGGGATACCGAGCGAGGATTTTCCCGTCTTTGCCGATCAGATACTTGGTGAAATTCCAGCCGATGGGCTTGCCGAACTCGCCGTTTTCCTGCGGGCTGGTCAGATACTGATAGAGGGGATGGATATCTGCTCCGGCGACGGAAATCTTGGCGAACATCGGGAAGCTGACATGAAACTGAGTCGTGCAGAATGTCTTGATGTCGGCATTGGTTCCCGGCTCCTGTCCGCCGAAATTATTGGCAGGAAATCCGAGGATGACAAATCCCTGATCTTTATATTTCTCGTAAAGCTTCTGAAGTCCGGCATACTGTTTGGTATAGCCGCACTTGCTGGCGACATTGACTATCAGCAGCACCTTGCCCTGATACTGTGACAGGGCAATGGATTTGCCGTCAATATCATCCAGCGTAAACGAGTATACTTTGCCTTCACCGCCGACGGCATAGAGGGCCTTGCGGGCGGTGATAAACAGCGTCGTGTTGCCTTTTCCGCCAAAGCAGACATTGGACGGCGTCTGGGGCACTTCGATGGTTTGAATCAGGGTGCCATCAGGGGCATAGACGGTTACCGCCCTGCCGGTCAGATAGATATTGCCATAACGGTCGATGGTCATGCCGTCGGAGCCTTGCGGGACAAACAGCTTTTTGTCGGACAAGGTACCATCGGGATTAATTTTGTACACGAAAGTCTTATTTGAACCATGGTCAGCGACATAGAGGGTCTTGCCGTCGGGGGTTCCAATCAGACCGTTGGGCCGGACCATGTCCTCTATTACCCGGATAAGCTTTTTCCGGTCGGGCGACAGATAATAGACATGTTCGCCGTCCTGCGGCAGATTATCCCGCTGGCCGTAGCGGGGGTCCGAAAAATAAATTCCGCCCTTTGGGGTAATCCAGAGGTCATTGGGACTGTTGAATGGCTTGCCTTCATATTTGTCAGCCAGTACGGTCACGGTGCCTTTGGGGTCGATGGAAACCAGCCGCCCCTCGCCGCCGGCACAGGCAATCATATTGCCCTTGCTGTCGAAGAACAGTCCGTTTGCACCGCCGCTGTTTTCCATAAACGTCGAGAGCTCATTATCTATCGACCATTTATGGATTCGATTGTTGGGGATGTCCGTAAAAAAGATATTGCCCTTGCTGTCTGCGGCGGGTCCTTCGGTAAAGACAAATCCATCCGCAAGGACCTTGACGGGTTTATCGGGAACCGCCAGACAGAAATTGGGGTCTTTAGTTTCCACGGACGACTTTGACTCTTGTGCACATACGGTACCGCAGCACAGAACCACCAAAAACGCAATCACTTTACCTTGTATTTTTGTCTTCATACCACGCCCTTTCAAAAAACTGGTTAGTCTTATTGTAGCCATTGTGCATAAAAAACAAACTTATTTCTTGACATTTTACAGGCCGCCTTCTATCCTGTTTGTCTGTGTTCCGAGGGTGGAACCGACCTCTGTTTAACATGTCAAACCCAAGCCCTTCTTTAACTATTTTATTGACAATGATTTAGTAAAGGAATTGGCGTATGGTTACAACCGAAATCCAACATGCTCAGGGACTTTTATTTTCAGAACCGGCCTGGTCGGAAACCGGGGTGTGGTGTGAACTGACCGAGGGGATTGATCCGGCCGAGTGGGCGTATTTGTGCCGGTATCTGGGCAGCCTGACGCCGGGGCAGTTTAAAGCGGCTCGCAAGCGACTATTCGGCAATTCGGACAGCCTGGCAAATCGTTTCAAGCAATTGTTTAGTTTTCAGAACCATCAAGTCGAGAACGTACCGCCGGTGTGTCTTGGCCCGGAGGGATTGCCGCGTTAATACTGAGAAGTGGTTGAAAAACAGCCCTCTCCCTGCCGGGATTCTCTCGGAAGAGGGGGCATTTCAAAATACTGTTTTTGAGCTGGTAGCCGGCTCGGCCAGTTGATGACATCATCGCCGTAAGCATTGTCATTGNNAATGACTGACCATTGCCGTCCGGTCAGTATCGCGGGAATGCGTCAGCAGTTTATTTATAACTACGGACCGATATCCGCCCTGCCGGGTGAGCCGCCGGCAGAAACACTTTCCGGCCAGCCGTCTTTTTGCTGCCAGCTTTCCGGCGAGGCATCAACCGCCGCAATGACCAGCGAATGGCCGTCTCCATCGGTTGATGGATACCATCCATCCTTGTAGTCGAATCGCAAGATTGCGGCATCCAGCGGTGCAGCCAGTTTCAGCTCGATGTGTTCACCGGCATTGTCCAGCTTGCCGCTATAGACACCCGCGACGGGCAATGTGGTTCCATAACGAGCCTCGAATGCCGCCTGCTGGGCGACCACCAGGATATACTGCTGCGGATCCAGGTTTATATCCGGGAATACAAAACTCACACCGCCGGCCAGGCGAACCCCGTTAAGATGAATCACTGTATCACTGATATTCTGCAGCTCAATATATTCGGCATTGGCATCATCAGCCGGATTATACATCATTTCCGTAATGCGAAGTCCGTTGAGTACCGCTCGGTCATTGACGTAAGGATCCTCGAATAAAGAGGTCGTCGTGACAGCATCCATTTTCAGGCCAAACACAATATCCGTGCTGGATGGCGTAATCTGATGGACTTCAACAGCAATTACATTGTCGCCGGTGAGCAAATTCGTCGGCAGGACATCAAAGTATTCATAGACGGCATTATCCACCGAAGGAGAATTGGCCGGAGTTGAATAACTGACCGAATCGGGCATGCGAATCGCATGAATGCGATTGCCGTTCAGATAAAAAACGGCGCCGTCATCAATGACTGCGGAAAAAGCCAGCTTGTCAATATCACTCGGATTCCCGTTAAAGGTAAAATGCCTGCGGAAATAGTACGTTGCGGCGCCAAGGGTGAGCCTGGTATTCTTCGGAGCAGGCAGAGAAGAGCTTTCCACATACAGCAAGGCGGCCCCTGTCGTCCATGTGCTGTCGTTAAAATTCGGGGTGTACCACCCGGCGAATTCCGTCCTGGACTGATCGTAGGACCAGACATCATCAATCCGGACCAATTCCTCAGTGGTGGTCATCGTTGAGAAGTTGACATTGGCCGCACCCGGTGTGGGCAGATCGAAGAACTGAATTCGATCACCCCCGTCAGGTGTTCGCCCCTGAGAGACATCGGTCGCCTGAGGACCATAAACTACGTTATCGATTTCATTCAGGTCGGCATCAAAGACCGCCAGCATTTCCCCGTCGGCATGAAGCGAGAAACTCACATCCTGTCCGTCGGCTGTCAATTTCACACAGCCTTTGCCGGCGACGAAACTCAAAGGCGGTATCCGGCACTTATCCGGTTCCGCAACCGGATCATCGGTCACATAAAGTCCGCCCATATCGACGGGCCAGGGACTCGGATTATAGATCTCCAGCCAGTCATTCACATAGAGAATACTTCCATCTGCAAACCATTCATTGATCTTCAGCGTCCTGAAGTCGCCTCGTGAGGCTGGAATATTCTTCAATCCCGGCGTCGGTTCAGTCAGGGTCCATACTTCATTATCGCCTGCCCGCCCTATCGATTTATCGGCCAGTTGACAGCCAAAAACGACGCTGTCTATGACAATCCCTGCAGGATCCAGCAGGTACAAATCATCCCCGTCCGAATCCAACGCAAATCCTGCATGGATTCCCGAAGCGGCGGCTGCGTCAGCATACACGATCAGATACTCACCGGGATCGATCATTGTTCCGGAGGCAAATACAAACTTGGCAGGACTATCTTTGTTGTCGGTCAATCGGTATCCGCCAAGATCAAGCGGCTCTGAGCCGTCATAATACAATTCAATCATGTCGGGATACGTGCCTTCATGAGCGTTGGATAGATTATTTGCCAGCACTTCATGAATCATCAAGCGGCTTGAAGACGTCTCAACGGTCCATTCTGCGGAGGAATTTCCATCGATTTTGCCTGGGGCAAAGAAATCCGTATCGCGGAAACGCTGACCCTGCCAGAGTCCGGCGGAGTTTTTGCCAATCACATCGACACGATAGGTGTGTCCATGCTGCAATCCATCCAGATGAATCCGGCCGTAAACCGCATTCGGGTCCGCCGGGAAGTCATCGGCATTAATCGGCAATACGATTTCATCACTCCATGCACCCGGCATGCCATTATCCACGAGCCGATATTTATAATGCGTTATGCCCGGCCCGGAGACGGTCAAATCGGCATCGGTCTGGTGTGTAATGGCCTCAGGCTGTCCCCAGACCGAAGCTCCGGCCGGAACGGACGCTCCCATATCCTGACCATTGGAGCCGGTTCCGATGGCCGTGGAACCGGGCAGAAGTGTCCAATCGGAAAGCAGGTCTTTAAACAGCGGATCAGCATCGATATTCTGTTGTCCGAAGAAATGCCACGATTCAGGCAGAAGGCTGCGATAGACGCCGACAGAACCCGTAGGACCATAGCCGACAGGATTGTCAAAGTAATGCTCAAAGATCGCAGCATTATTCCAGAAGATATTGCTGTCCAGATAGGTTCCTTTGCCGGGATCTCGCGGCGTGGAACGGAATGGCTCGCCGAAACTGACGGCCGCAATGGCACAATTCACAATCGTATTGTTCTGCGTCCAGCTATAGACGTCTTCCTTGTGCAGGATCGCGTGGTCATTATTCACAAAGATATTGCGGACGATGCAGACCTGCGACCTGTCGCCGGTCGCCACGGCATATGAAGGACTGTCCTGATCCGGGGTGGTCTGATGGAAATTCGTGAAAAGATTACCTTCCACATGGGCATCCGTCGCATCAAGGTCGGGGCCATCATCACCGCCGCCGAGAAAGGTGTTGTTGTAAAACTGAATAATCGGGCCGGGACGCTGACCACCTGTGAAATCGACAATGTCATTGTATCCCGAGGTCGAACCGAAGATATTTTCTGCAAAGATAAGATATTCCTGTCCGACAAGATCGGTCCCATGGACGGTTTCAATCCCGCCGACAGTGGGAAATATACAATGGGTAATCAGCGCCGAGGGATGCGACATGTCCAGAATCTGCGTGGTACCACCAGTACTGACCCAGGTCATATTATCCAGCAGCACCCGGGACGACTGAATATTGATTGATTTGCCCTGACTGTCGCCGTATTCCATATCGACAAAGCTCAATCGATTATCCGACAGGGTGTTTGAAAATTTGATTCCATCCCAGCTTGAGCCGCCCGGAAGCCGGGTCATCCGGATTCGGGCAAATTCACTGCCCTCGGCCAGCAGTTGACCATTGACGGTAATTCCCGTACCTGAATCAAAGAACAATGTTGTTCCGGATTCTATCGTCAAAGTAATCCCCGTTGGGATGACTACGTCGCCCGTAACCTGCCAAGGCCCGGAGGCTGCATCCAATATTGTGTTTGCAGTGAGCGTTCCGGATAATGTACTTTGATTGTCGTCATTATACCAGATATCGACATAATTCCGATAGAGTTCTGCTCCAAGCCCTTCGGGGTTATCGAAGGTCTGAATGATAACACGGTTAATGCCCGGCTTGAGCGGGACATCGGCACAGGACCAGCTTCCTGTGACAGGAGCCCATGCAGCAGGCAGACCATCGACCCGAACCGCCCGCGTTTCGATTGCGTTGGCTGAACCATTGACGGAGACGTTTGAGGCGGTTGTCTGATAAAAACCATTAACTTTGGATAAACTCGTCACCGCGGTAAATGCCTGCGGGATCTGCGAAAGGACGCTGGCATTGCGATTGACAACGAATTGTTTCATCTTGGTTATTTGAGAAGCCGGAACAAAATCACCCAGCATCTGGTCCAGCAGCGGATTCATATTAGCCGGAGCAAATACGGTTTCGGTCAGGCGTTTTAATTCAGCATAATATTTTCCGACAAATTCCGGATGCTGCAGGAATCTTTTTATAACAGTCATGGTGACATTCGTATGCGGAGCGACCATCTGCCAGATGGATGCCGTCGGAGAGGCCGGATTATCCCCCAGACCCAGAATCGTGTCATTGTCATGGGTAATCAGCACAAAACGGGGGTCATTAATCCCGCGATACATCCGATAGTCGTCGCCATAGCCATTGCCGAGATTGGTCTCATTGTTTCCAATCAGGCACTGAACGGCATACCATCGAATCCACTGGTCGGTGTTGACCACCTGCGGCAATCTTTGCAGATAAGTTGCATCCGGCTCATTCTGCAGGACATTGGTCAATTCAAATAAATCACTCCAGTTATTTTCGGACTCATTGGTGCCCTTGGTATAACCCCGAGCTGTATAGTCGCCGGGATTTGCACCACGATAGGTCAAGTCCGCAACCTGGGGATAAATTGAGGCCTTATAAACATTGCCCTGGCCATCGCCCGGGAAGTGGTTATCTGCAAAATCGCCATNNCTTCCACGTGAACATAGCTTCCATACATTCGACTTGGAATCGAATCGGTCAGAGCTAAATTCTCGCCGTTGACTCGAACCTGCACGGCCGCAGCGCTGGCAGCAACAAGTCCCGCCTTCTGGAACAGGACACTGCCCATGAGCTGCAGATAAGTGTATTTGCTGTTGATATTAATGGCAGACACCTCTTTCCACAGGTCGTCATGTCTGAAATTCACACGATAATTGTTGGGGGGAATTCTTCGCGAACCTTCGCCGCGGTTACGTACACCCACACCATAGCGCAAGTGTGTATCAGTCCCGTCAACGCTGATGAAAGTCGCATTCATCTGGGCGTCGGAATAACGCTGTTCCTGGTTATCATCACCATCCCCGATTTCCTGAAGTCTTCCACGCTGGGCTTCGGTCATGATGATGTAATACATGGGCTGCTTGCCTTTTTCCCATGCGGTCTCCGATGCAAAGGAATCGTCCACCTGATAAAGCAGATTGGCGGTCTGCTGCATCTGCCCATCCATATCACAGGGTCCCGGCCAGGTTCGCATCGCTGCGGAACTGTCGCTGGCTTCTACGAAAAACTCGATTATCTTATGATTCGCCTGGGCTGGAATCACCGCTCCATAAACGCCGTCACCGGATTGACCGTCCCCATGCAGGCCGTCATCCTGCATGATTACCGAGGTATAGCTCGCCGCATCATAGACTGGATATTCGCTCATGACAAACACCGATGTATCGACACGCCATCGCAAGACAACGGACAGGTCGGTACCGACTTCATCGATAATACGGGCTGTAACCGCTGCCTGCTGAGTGCTCGAAGGAATGACAGGACTGTGGCTTACATCCAGAATAATCGGGGCGGTATTGACCGCCGTCACGGAATTCGGTCTGCCCGGAGTCCCCTGCTCAGCCAGACTGGCCTTCCAGTTCTGGCCGTTCTCATTAGACATCCGCAGGTTAATCAATTCGAGCGATTTGCCTCCGCCATCATGAGCATTAGACCATATCCATCCACGGTGCAGATACTCATCAGCCGGCCCCAGCAGCCTCTGAGCCCAGTCGCCTTCATCACAATAGCGGACGCTGTCAATGACTGCTCCAACGGAATTGACCAGGGTAATTTTTTCACCGCTGTTGCTCAGTTTGCCCACCCAGCCGCCGACAACATTCGTGACCTGCGGATAATGTGCAGAGAATGTTTCGGTATTGGCCGCAATCACAAGATACTCACTGGAGCCAAGAACAGTCCCGGCAGGGAATTCAAAAGATACTCCGTCGACCAGTCGCCAGCCATGAAGAGGAACCGCACTGGTACCCTGATTCACAATCTCGATATATTCTAATGCGGTTGGTTCCGGCTCAAAGGCGGCCTCATCATGCCCCGGATGATACATGATTTCATTGATCACAATCCCAGAATCCGCTGATTCACCGCCATTGGAAAGGCTCGGCGTCGCTGTGCCGACTTCAAATGTCTGCCAGTCCGGCCCTCCATTGGGATACCGTCCATAAGAGACATCTTTGCCCAAACCTCCAAACGATACGGCATCGACTTGTTGACCCGAACTATCAAAAAGTCCCACGGCTTCCCCGCTGGCGCTGAGTTTGAAGTTCACATGAAGCGGTCCCTGGTCGGGATCTTCGTCCGCCCACAAAACCTTAAACTCTCCCGGCTGAATCGTCGTCTGGTCCGGGGCATTGGAAGGAATTTGCCACAGCATGGGGGTTGACAGTTTATCAGTCACAAACATGCCGCCGACATCTACCGGCAAAGAACCGTAATTATAAATCTCAAACCAATCCGGATATGCCCCAGCCTCATCAGGGTCTTCGATTGTGCCGGCATTGTCTGCCATCAGTTCATTAATAACCAATTTGTAGCCGTATTCTCCCCAATTTTGCCCAAGAATAGCGAAGTCTCTGATATCCACTAAGCCGGTCTTATTCAGATTGGCTGGGACTATATCATCATCCAGCCAGGAAGAAGCGAACAGCCTGAGATCTTCAAAATCAACTGAACAATTTCCATCCAGATCCCCTTCTGGACAGACAGCCAAACAAATGCAGCCATATCCAATAATAACAATTATGAGGAGCCATAGTCTTGAATGCACGAGAAATCCCCGAAAATTAGATATATATGATATTGTAAGCATCTTATATTACAATTACTTATATACACTGCAATTATATAGAAGAATACCAAAAACAGCATTAGATTACCAAATAAAATTGCTTAGCTATTCTCAATACGATATAATTTGGAAAGTGTATTTGGGGAAGACAGGGAAGTATATAATCGGCCCTCTTTTATCATGCGGTTTTTTGGAGAAATGATGAAATTAATATGCCATAACCACTGGGGAATTGCAGTCATGTATTTTCAAAAATTCACGTCCAGGTCAATCTTCTTTTTTTTATTTGTGCTCTTAGCCAACCTCTGTTTTGCCCAGATTACGATTACCGGTGTCGCCAATAAAAAGGTGTATGCCGACAGTGTCACATTCACCATCAGTGCCGAGGCCGGATTCGATTATACGGCCCTTTTGAATGGGATACCGGTTTCGGTGGGTTCTCCTGTCACCGTCAACCAGCCGGAATACTATGAATTAAGTGTAACCAAACGGTCGCAGTCGGATGGCACGGAAGAAAGCAGCCGGATTCAATTTATTGTTCGCAACTCTGCCCGCGCAGATACGGAATGGGGCCTTCCAACATGGACTCCCTATCCGATGATGGATTCTTCATCGGCAGAATTTACAGACGGAACATTAACTCTCGTCTGCCCTGCAGCTTATCCGACAGGACTTGAAATCCCTGTTATCGCCCGTGTAAATAATCCAAACGGAAAACGGATGGGAGTCAACGGGAAAGTGACGGCATCCGGCTTTGAAGCCCACCCATTAATCCTGTTTCGCGGCGTGNNTTCTGCAGCAATCCAATCCCTTTCTACTCCAAAACAGATTACGATTGAGTCGAATACGACCTGGCAAACCGCTTCCGGCACATTATCGACATCGGTTGATTGGGGTCAAAATGCCCGTATTCGAATCACGGATACCCTGACCATTGCATCCGGCGCCACGTTGACCATCGGAGCTGGAAGCATCATTGTTGTGGCCGCAGATGCGGAGATCACCGTCACGGGTCATATTAGTGTCAACGGAACCAATGACAATCCAGTCGTTTTTACGTCCCAGAACAGAATTGCTCCCTGGGGCGGTTTTCTGTTTGAATCCAGCACCAGTCAGGGTGATTTCACGGGGTCGATTTTCACCGCCAGCGGAGCGGATTCAAACTGGGTCAATAATAATCCCGGCCATGGCAGTTTTCACAAACCCCAGCAATGTCTGTTTTATCTGTCCAATTCCGCCCATGTCAATTTGACAGACTGTTACATGGTAGATAACAAGGGGCAACTCGGACACGGAGAAAATGGATACTTAACCCTGAAGCGATGCCTGGTGCAGAAATTCGTCACCGGCGGCCAGTATAACGGCGGCTCAGTCAATATTCAGGACAGCGCTGTCATCGAATTCCCCTACGCCGGCGCCCCGTTTGCCGACGCCGACAACGATGCCTTTTATTTATCCGGCGGAGCACATTTTCTGACAGACAGCCTTATCGGATGGACTCTGGATGATGCAATCGACGCCGGCCAGGGGGCCGAAGGTTCGCTGACGGTTGACGGCTGCTGGTTTGAATCCTCGATTCACGAAGCCCTGGCCATTTCTTCAGGGCCTCGCCATACGACAGTCAAAAACACCGTAATCATCAATTGCGGACAGGCGATGGAAAGCGGCTATGACTCGGCATTTATCGATGCCGACCATTGCCTTTGCACAGGCAATGTCATCGGCGCCCGCTTTGGCGACAATTATGCCAGAAGCTATACCGGCTTTCTGGATGTAAAAGACTCTCTGTTGCTATTTAATCACAGGGATGTATGGGGGATCGCTTACGATAACTGGCAGTGGCATCTTTCCCAGATGGATATTCAGGATAATTACCTGACCAAACCTGTCCCATCCTACCATCCCGATAATACGTTATGGAATCCAGCGGATAATCCTGATCAGTTGACTCTGTTAGAACCTTTTTTGACCACATCCTCCAACATGGTCGGCATTGGGATTGCGATGATGAAAAATGAATATGATATCTCCGAACTTCAGACAGAAAATCAAATTCCGGTGCGTCTGAGTACATTTTCGACAGCTTTTGTTTCTGTCGATTACAGTATCAGCACACATGAGGGTGTTATCGATGGCGGCACGCTGAATTTTATCCCCGGCCAAACAGTCCAGACCATTCATTTCACACGGCCTTTACTGGAAGACCTTCGGCAGGTCCGAATTTCATTGAGCAATCCGGTCAATGCCGAACTGACGGGCTATTCTTATATCCTGTATCAGAAACCGTACATCCTCAACAAAACGCTGGCTGCCAAAGGAGACCTTTGGCAGTATTTCAAGGGGACCATCGAGCCGGATGCGGACTGGAATCAGTTGGCATTTACTCCGGGGGCTGCATGGTTAACAGGGCCGTCCGGCTTTGGTTACGAGACTGGAACAGGGTATGAAAACTGTATCACTACCAAATTGACCGACATGAAGGGTAAATACATCAGCGTTTACGCCAGAATAGTATTCTGGATTGACGATCCGCAGCGGATCAAGACGCTGACTCTCGCCATGCTCTGGGATGACGGCTTTATCGCCTATCTCAACGGCCAGCGCGTTGAAAATCAGTATGGACCAACCAATCCCGCCTATGACCAGCCGGCAAACACCAGCGACCACGAGACTTGCTGCTCCTGCAAGCCGGATCAATTCGATTTGTCGTCATTTGTCGATATTCTGACGCCGGGGTATAATGTTCTGGCTTTACAGGTCCATAATACCTCTCTGAACAGCTCCGATTTTCTTTTCATTCCCGAACTGTTCAGCACCGAGTTGCCGACGCCCGGCGATGTGGAGCCGGATGGCGATATTGATCTGGATGACTTGCATGTCTTTGCCGAGGGCTGGCTGGCTGAGGCAGGAGAAGTTCGCTACGTTCCCGTCTGCGACATTGACAGTACGCCGGATGGCATTATCAATCTGCTCGATTTAGCGGTACTTTCCGAAAACTGGTCGGCAGGCATTTGATCCCGGCGCTATTTGTCTAATCCTGTTTTTTCGCTGTCGGCTGATTCGCGTCACTCTCGCATCGTGATCGCAATTCATGGATCGCTTTATCTATCAAAGCAACCATTAGTCCGAATAGAAATCCTCCGATATGGGCCAGCCAGGCAACACCGGAAGTTCCGCCGGCGGCATCGAGGACGCCATTGATGCATTGAAGCACCATCCAGAATCCCAGGTAAAACCAGGCGGGGATGTCGAAGATGCGAAAAAACATCAGGGTCTTAATCCGTGCGGCTGGGAAATAAACCAGGTACGCCCCCATTACTCCGGCAATGGCTCCGCTGGCACCCACCAGCGGAGTAGAAGAGTGTAAATTATACACAGCATAAAACAGGTTGGCACATACTCCGGCGGCCAGATAGAAAAAAATAAACTTGAACCAGCCCAGACGGTCTTCGATATTATCGGCAAACAGCCACATATAAAACATATTGCCGACCAGATGCAGCCACCCGCCGTGAAGAAACAATGATGTGATCAGGCCGATACCGAACAGATTGAGCGGAACAAATGCAAACTGTTCCAGGCAGGTCTGGCTGGAACAGACTTCAAACACCATCAGCGAAAAGAGTACCGTACACAGGACAATCAGGCCCAGCGTCACAAATGGAATCCGCTGGCGCGGCGTATCATCATACAGCGGCAGAATAATGCGCGGCGCCAGAAAGAAGTACGGCATAGGGCTGTTGAGCGCCTCCGAAAGCCCGTCGAGATCCTGAAATTGCCTGCTCTTAACCAGGGACTCGCCAATGGCCTGAACACGGGGATCTTTTTTCAGGTGGGTTGCGACCCGCTGGATTTCACCGGCATCGGTCCATACGCCGCCGCATTGCAGACAACGATCCAGAAAGATATTGGAATCATAAGCATAATTGAATTGCTTCATGGTCACATTGCAGCGGGGGCAGCTTCGAACCGATGGCAGTTCTTTTTCCCCCACGGCCTTGCGCGGCTTATACAATGTCAGTTTATCGACGGACTCCACCTCGTTTTCAAGTGTTTTGGCAAATCCGATCAGCTCTCCATCGTCAAACCATATCCCTTTGCACTTCAGGCAGACATCCAGGGTAAATCCTCTGGATTTGACTGTTCGCAGCATATTTCGACAAACCGGGCAGTCCATGACATAACCTCAACACTCAAAACCGATCTTTTCGCCGGCGCAGTTCGGCAAAGACCTGTTCATCCGGGGCATCGGCAAGATTTAGAGTACGGCGAATATCCGGGGACTGGGTCCGCAGAAATGGATTGGTCTGTTTTTCAAATCCCATCGAGGAGGGAATCGCGGCAAGGGAACCGTCTCTGTTCAGCACTTCCAATTGCCGGCGAATCGCCATATTGTTCGGCTCAACCGTCAGAGCAAACCGCATATTTTCCACCGTATAATCATGGCCGGGAAAAAGGAGTGTGTCGTCGGGCAATGCCGCCAGGCGTTTTATCGAATCAAACATCTGCTGCGCGGCGCATTCAAACAGCCTGCCGCAGCCGCAGATAAACAGGGTGTCGCCGGTAAAGACCGCCCCCTTACCGCCGCCGTCAGGCTCAAGATAATAACACACGCTGGACGACGTATGCCCCGGTGCTGCAATCACGCGAATTCGGAAACCGCACATGTCAACAAGCTGATCATCCTGCACGACGATGTTGATTTCGGGGGTTCGTCGCAAATCACTTCCCAACACGCTGCATCCGGACTTTTTTTTCAAGAGACTCACGCCGCCGGTATGGTCGGAATGGCCATGGGTCAGCAGAACATGCGTCAAAGTCAGTTTCGCTTGTTCCAATAAGGTCAAAACCATCTCCGCCTCGCCGGGGTCAATTACTGCGCAGCACGAATTTGTTCCGGGCAGCAGGTAAATCAAATTATCCTGCATGGCGGGAATAATACCGATAGGATATTCTGCATCGATACTGGCAGCCAAGCAATTCTCCGTAAAAGTTACGCCGGATTATACCCATAGCCAGGAGATGTTTTTAGAAAAAAATAGGAAAAATCAGGCAGGATTTAGAATTCTATGCCTTTTCGGGCCTCGACACCCTTTTCAAACGGATGCTTGATCGGCTTCATCTCAGTCACCAAATCGGCCAGTTCGATGAGTTCCGGGGTGGCCCCGCGACCCGTCAGGATAATTTCCACACCCTTTTCGCGGTTTGTAATGATATGTTTAATATCCTCAATCGTGACCAGCCCGCGTGCAAAACAAAATACGATTTCATCCAGAATGATGACATCATAATATTTTTCATGGGCAGCGGTTTCGATTTCCCGCAGCGCCCGGGCGATAGCTTTTTTTACCCGCTCCAGCGCAGGTGCATTTCCCATGGATTCAAACATATCCCAGGGTTCATCCATGGCGCGGACGGTAATCCCCTCGATGCCTTTCTTGAGGGCCCCGCGTTCGCCAAGGTCCAGCGAGCTGGGTTTGAGAAACTGAAAGATTAAGACCCGTGAACCATGTCCGGCCGCACGCAGCGCCAAACCAAACGCCGCTGTCGTCTTGCCTTTGCCGTCGCCCGTATAAATGTGTACATAACCTTTTTCCATACCATTAATATCGTAATTATCCTGCCGACAAATGCAAGAATTTTCCTACAAAAACACATGGACCCGATGATATTAGNNTCAGGATAAAATTTCTGTTTGAAACAAACTTCAGTTAAAGCCTTTTGCGTAATTGAGTTACAAGCTGATGAGCCAGACGGGCCGGTTCAGGAAGTCGATAGCGGGTACAGCAGGACAAGACGATTTCAATCGATTGAGCCAGTGTAATTTTATGGCCGGGGGAAATAAACAGCGGTTTAACTCGGTCTCTCGTACACAATACCGAACCAATCGTAACGCCCTTGTCTTTCAAAGGACTATGTTCCCCTTTTTGGGCGGGAATTGATTCATATCGGCCGATTAACCGACTTTTGGCACATCCAATGGTCGGGCAATCCAGCCACAATCCAAGATGACTGGCCAGCCCCAGCCTTCGCGGGTGGGCGATGCCCTGACCATCAACCAAAACCACATCCGGAATATCGTGTAATTTCCGCATGGCCCCCAAACAGGCCGGTGCTTCACGGAATGAAAGAAGACCTGTGACGTACGGAAATGTCACCTCCAGAATTGCTTCGGCCGTTTCAATGATTTCCATTTTCGGCATTTTCATAAATACAGCAACGGCAGCAATCTGCGTTTGGTCCGAACTAAAGGCGCAGTCCAGGGCAGCAATTGTTTGCGGCATGTGGGCAAGAGCGGCCAGCCGAACACAGCCAGCCAGATGTTTTTGCAGCCCTCTGGCTTCTGACGGCGTGACTTTCCAGGAATGTAAGTCGTGTATATTCATCGTCTTAAAATTAAACCTTCCGGATTTTTATTGGACTTTATAGACAAAATCCGTTAGAATTGCAAGTTTGGTTTATTCTTTCTATTCTGAACTATACTATAGTCAAGTAACGAAAGGCAGAAAAAGTGCCCAGCGACACCAAATATATACGGATTACTGGCGCGGCTGAACACAACCTCAAGACGATCAACATCGACATCCCCCGCGACCAGTTTGTTGTCATCACCGGCATTTCCGGCTCGGGGAAAAGCAGCCTGGCATTTGACACGATTTACGCCGAAGGGCAGCGTAAATATGTCGAATCGCTCAGCGCCTATGCCCGACAGTTCCTGGAGCAGATGCAAAAGCCGCATGTCGAGCATATCGAAGGTCTGCCGCCGACCATTGCTATCGAGCAGCGCAGCGCCGGCAACAACCCCCGTTCGACCGTGGCGACCACAACGGAAATCTATGATTATCTCCGTCTTCTGTTTGCCCGTGTAGGCACGCCGCACTGCTGGATTTGCGGAAGTCCGATTTCCAGCCAGCACGCAACCCAGATTGTTGATTCCCTGCTAAGTCACCCCGAGGGAACCAAATTGCAGTTATGCGCCCCACTGATTCGCGGTCAGAAAGGCGAGCACAAAGACATCTTTGCCCGTATTGTCCGCGAAGGCTTTGTGCGTGTCCGGGTGGATGGCGAGGTATACGATGTCCGGTCGGTTCCACCGCTGGATAAAAATAAAAAACATGAAATTGCCGCTGTCATCGACCGGCTGATTATCCGGCCCTCCATTCGCGTTCGCCTCGCCGATTCGGTTGAGACCGCACTCAAGGTCGGCGAAGGCCTGCTGGTCGCCATGCTGCAGGCGCCGGATCCCAATCACCCAACCGACAATACCAACGGCTCCGGCGGCTCCTGGCAGGATGTCATTTACAGCGAAAAATTCGCCTGCACGAAACACCCGGAAGCCTCCCTGTCGGAATTATCGCCGCGGCTGTTTAGTTTTAACAATCCATACGGCGCGTGCCTGTCGTGTGATGGGCTGGGGACAATTCTGGAATTCGATGCAGACCTGATTGTGCCGGATAAATCCGTGTCGCTGGAAAATGGAGCCATCGATGCATGGCGCAAAGGCGGCAAGCGGATGAATATCTTCTACAACCGCCTGATCCGTCGTTTTTGCCGCAATTTCAGTATTAATCCCTCAACGCCCTNNCAATGAAATTCCCGCTGAGATTCGCAGCATCCTGCTCTACGGAACCAGCGGCGATGATGAGCAGCAATACCGGACTGAATTCGAAGGTGTGATTCCAAACCTCAAGCGGAGATGGGAAAATACCGACAGTGAATTCGTTAAGGCCCGCCTGCACGGTTACCTGTCCGAACAGCCCTGCAAAAGCTGCAAAGGCGCCCGGCTCCGTCCGGAGGCCCTGGCGGTCACTATTCAGGACAAAAATATCCGTGATGTCACACGCATAAGTGTGGAACAGGCGCAGGAATTTTTTAACACACTGACATTTGACGAAGAACGGACTCTGATTGCCGCCCAGCCGCTCAAAGAAGTGCGGGCACGGATCAAATTTCTGATGGATGTGGGATTGGGCTATCTGACCCTGGACCGGACCAGCCGTACCCTGTCCGGCGGCGAAGCCCAGCGAATCCGTCTGGCCACCCAGGTCGGCTCAGGCCTGGTGGGCTGCTGTTATGTGCTGGATGAACCGACGATCGGGCTGCATCGGCGGGATAATGACCGCCTGCTGGAAATTCTCAAGGAGCTTCGCAAAATCGGCAACACCGTGCTGGTGGTTGAGCACGATGAAGACGTCATTGCCCAGGCGGACCATATCATCGACATCGGTCCGGGGGCAGGTGAAAACGGCGGCAGGCTGATTGCCCAGGGCACTCTTGATGATATCTGCAATGCACCCGAATCCATTACGGGACAATATCTGTCGGGACAAAAATACATTGAAATCCCGGAAAAACGCAAGAAGGTCAGCCTTTCGTCCTGTATCGAAGTCAAGGGTGCCGTTGAAAATAACCTCAAAAATGTCAATGTCAAATTCCCGGTCGGTGTGTTCACCTGTGTAACGGGTGTTTCCGGTTCAGGCAAGAGTACCCTGGTCACCGAGATTCTGCTCAAAGGCCTGAAACGCCGGCTGCATAATTCCGGCGATAAGCCCGGCAGACATAAGAATATCATCGGGCTTTCCAATATCGACAAGGTCATTGAAATCGACCAGTCCCCCATCGGGCGGACGCCGCGGAGCAATCCATCAACCTACACCGGCGTGTTTGACCTGATTCGGTCGCTGTTTGCCCTGACCCGTGAAGCCAAAATCCGCGGCTATAAGCCCGGGCGGTTCAGTTTTAATGTCAAGGGCGGCCGGTGCGAACATTGCCAGGGACAGGGAACCCGAAAAATCGAAATGCATTTCCTGCCGGATGTGTATGTCGTCTGCCAGGAATGCAAAGGGACCCGGTATAATCCCGAAACCCTGCAAATCACTTACAAAGGCAAAAACATTGCCGATGTGCTGGATATGCGGATTGAGGAAGCCCGGGATTTCTTCTCCAATTTCCCGAAAATTGTGCGTCTGCTCAAGGCCCTCTGTGACGTCGGCCTGGGCTATATGACGCTGGGGCAATCCAGCACCACCATGTCCGGCGGCGAAGCCCAGCGCGTCAAGCTGGCCGCGGAACTGGGCCGGCCGGGAACGGGACACACGATGTACATTCTCGATGAACCCACGACCGGATTGCACTTCGCCGACATTCACAACCTGCTCAATGTCCTCAAGCGACTGACGGATATGGGCAACACCGTCGTGGTCATTGAACATAATCTCGATGTGATCAAGACCGCCGATTATATCATCGACCTCGGGCCAGAAGGCGGCGAGGCCGGCGGCCAGATTATCGCCACGGGCAGCCCCGAACAGATTATTAAAAATGCCAAAAGCCACACCGCCCGCTATCTGAAAGAAAAATTGGAGCAGGAAAAAGGCAGAGTCAATCAGGCTTCTTAGAGTGTCCGACCGCCAATAAAAAAAGCCCTGGCTTATCCAGCCAGGGCTTTTTATGTACCACATTAATTATCACTTCCGCCGCCTAAACGATAAACAAGCCAACTCTGTTTACCATGGCGGCATACCATTTATTACAGATTATCTTCTGCCAGGCACATAAGCCTGCTTCATGTAAAGAATATCTTCACCCTTTTCGCCGGGTTTGGGGGTCTGGTTTTTTACACCACCTGCTGCATATACTGCATTTTCAATCGTTGAAGGATCCACCCATAAGTGCATTTCTGCATGACCATCGGCAAATCCAAGGGATCCCCGGTCTTTGTGCCAGATCGCAATCGGGTCGGTCCATGAAGGGGTGGCACCATAGTTCATCAGCCAAGACCCCATAATCCAGCCTCTCGGATCGGAATTTTCGAGGAAAATAATTTTATTACCGGGATTAACGATATCGCTCATTTTATTGACTACTTTGGGATCACTCCAGAAAGTGGCTTCACCATTCATCAAGCCGGGAATAGAATAGCTGTTCCACCAGGGCTTATTGGGGTACTGGTCAGCAAATAGAACGTTGCTTTTATCGCCGGGGCAATGATAAGCATCAAATGCTTCAACATAAGGATACAACGCACCTTTTTTAATACCATTCTGTTCGTATTGTAGTGTCACATCACCTGCATTGCCCTTGTAATTACCCAGTTCATCTTGGGGGAAACTGACCCAATACTGCTGTTTGGAATCATAACGACCGGGATTGGGAGAATGTCCGAAAACCAAACGTTCCGCATTATCCATGGCATACGTATGCCAGCATGTCGCCAGCCCCTTCATATTTGCCAGACATGCCGCCCCTGTTGCCTGCTGCTTGACTCGCCGAAGAGCCGGAACCAAGACCGCCATTAACATGGCAATAATCGCCACCACCACCAGAAGCTCAATTAAGGTAAACGCTTTTTTGTTTGTCGCCATAATCGTATCTTTCATATCCCTTTAGTCACTTTTATCAAGACGTGCAATCCGGCAGGGTAAACACAGATTGCCTGTTATTCAAATTAAAGCGAAACATCTCGTGATTTGATAATTTACTGTAATTCTCCGCATTGCGGACAGACGAAATGACAGGCCAATTCTGACAATCAGCAATGATATTAACACATTGTTTTTGTTGTACCCTCATGTTCACCAGTATGCCAAATTAATGCCCCGGAATCCATAGGAAAGAAAAACCAAATATAGTATTATTGTAACATATCAAATATGACTATTCTCACGCAGGAGTTTACAAATGTACCATAAGTCCTTTTTTAATAATATATTAAGTAAACACTATCCGCTCTATTTCGAATACCATTATTCGTGTTGCATTTTTGTCACATTATAACATGCTGACACTATGGCTATATACCTTATCCATTTACACTTGATGTAAACATAAATTCTGTAAATACAAAGAAAACCATTCCTGCCAATTTATTCCGCGATAATCACATCCATTTCATTGAAAAAAGTCCCCTGAGCCTCCCGATCCGCAACCCACATCAGATATCGATATTGTCTATCCGTAGTCAAAGATACTGAGGATACATGAACCCCACCCTCGCCGAGCGATTCGGTCTCCACCCGGGCAATCAGCGTCCATCCCGAGCCATCGGCTGGATACAGATCAGCTTCCGGTACCGCATCAGAGGCACAGCCCCACAGACTAAACATCTGGGGTGCGCGGTTGGACCGATGCCATGAAAACGTGTTTACTTTTGCAATCGTCACCGGCTTCTGTAAATCAGCGACAATTCGTGCCTCACCGCCGTCAAAATAGGTCGCCTCATTCGTATCATCGTTATTTTGCCCGCCTTGCCCATTATTCACTCGATACAGAATCCCCTTCGTTAATCCTCTTGAAGGCGACGCAAAAAGTCCGTTTGTCGTACAGAAAAACCGGACATTGTTTTTACTGTTTTGGTCTGCATAATCATCAGCCAGAGGCTTTGCCAGAGTCAATTGTTCATAACCGTCCGCCCGCTCCACGGCCGCCTTGCCGACAGCCTGCTTGCCGGCGGTGTAATCGCCGGGCCGTCTGCGAAGCTCAATATCCTGACGTTTGTCAAAATTATCATACAAATCACAGGCGTTGACCGCCAGATTCATATCATTAGCAACCGTGATCGCAAAGACCTTGATCGCAGGATTATCCGGCAGCGTAACCGTCGCCGTTCCCCGCGGCAGGTCATAGCCATATTTAAAGATATAACTGAACTGGTATGACTCATTCTTGCCTTCCGCCGTATGACGGTGCGTACTGAACCAGGCAATCGGGTCACGCTTGATGTATCCTTTCTGAATCTCCAGCAGCCGCCCCGCCCCAACATAATCCTCAACACCAAACTCCCGATCCCAGACCCGGCGGTCATACTGCCCCACAAAACCTGTCCACGCCTGCACCCTGAACTCGCACGGCTTGTCGTCTATTTTGATCATATCCGCAACATCCTGGTCCGCACTGGCCAGGATATAAACTCGATTGTAATCCCCTTCCGGCAGCCGCAGTGTCTGTCCCCAGCAAGCCACTGCGGTCTTTTCAGAACCGCCTGCCAAATCAAAACGGATGCCGCTGACTGTCAAAGGATAACGTTCCTCGGCTGGCATCGACTGCTTTTGGGGACCAAATGCTCCCTCTGCGGCAGCACCATCCGGACTGAAAGCCGCCGCATTATACGGCAATGGGACACTCGCACAATTCGGCTTCTCGATGCGGCTGGCCGAATCCGCCAGCTTCACGGCAAAGCTGCGGATCGCATTTTTTGTCATCGATACCCTCAGCCTGCCATTCTGAATATCGGCCGGACCGATCTTGCGTTCCTGCCCGTCGATCTCATACCCGGATACAATACCTCTGCCGAGGGTCAATTCCACACCATCGGCATTGCGGCCCAGAAGTTCCTGCAGGCGAATCACCACCATCTGGCCGTCTTCGGCCTTTTTAATGGCCCTGACATCCACCTGGCTGGTATTGACCTGCAGCATGGACAGGGATTTGCCTTCGGCACCCGGATGCGGCTGGACCTGGAATGTTTGCAGCGGCTGATTCAGACGTCGGCCCTGGTGTTCCGACAGGCCCTTCTGCCAATTGCCTTCATGCCCATACACCCCATACGTAAATTCGTGCCGGCCCCAATCCTGCGAAAGCTGGTCCTGATAACTGCCGTGCATCGCGCCCGGAGTATATAACAAAGTCAATCGTATCACATCATCGGCGGGCTTATCCGAACCGAATTTGCAGTCTTCAAGAATCGATACGCCATACTCGCCGGACGTATCCGTCAGATCGAACCACTCATGCGAGAGCATCTCAAACTGCCGCGGATTATTATTGCTTCGCTGAATCGTCCCCAGCCCCTGCGTGTAAGTCGCAGTCTGGTTGGACACGGTCAGCGGGAAACTGGCCTTGAGCACACACGCCATCGACTGCCATTCGACTTCATTTTTCACCTCAACGCGTCTGCCGCTATCGCCGGCACTCAGGCAGAACCGCTGGACAAACACGGAATTGGCCGCCCGACGTTTCACTTCGATGGCTATACGGGCCGGACCGTTATCAGCAATTCGGATATCCGCCGGACCATCCACATACCCAATCGCCGGCAGTGCCCGCTCACGCCAGTCCATGTTCCAGGCCGGCCATTCCTTCGGGGTGCCGCGATGAAACTCCAGCCGAGCCGGACGACTGAGCAATTCGCGTCTGGCCTTCTTATCATATATACTGGCGATATCACCGCCGTCATTGAGTATGACACGGTAATACGCATTCTCCAGCGTCCGCTCATCCACAATCAGCCCCGACCGCATCGTACAGGGTTTTGATGAAGGTCTTATATCAAATACCGCAGCACCCACAGCCGGCACGGAAGCCAGAAACGCCACTTTGACTTTATCGCCATCAATGGACAGCACCTGTGAGGGCACTTCCTTATTCTGCGGATTGTACACCCGCACAGACGTCGGGGCACCGCCGGCAAACACAACCGTCGCCTCAGCAACATCCTCACGTGCAAACGACAACGCATTATAGACCACAATCGCCTGCCCCTTGACACGGGTATCGAGAACACGGCTGACCGCTCCAATCGAGCCGTTCAACACCTCCGCAAAACCGTTGGCGGCAATAATTTCATCATTCCAGGCATATTCATACGACTTCGGCAGACACGTTCCCGGCAGAATGTCGTGCATCTGGCTGGCCAGCACCCGCCACCAGGCCTGATGAAGCTGCTGATACGGGTACTCCAGGCCGCCCAGCCAGTCGGCCATCACCGCGGCCCGCTCGGCGGCATCGGCCAGTTGCTCATTCTTGCGATTCCATCGTTTCATATAGGCCTGCGAGGTCATTGCCCCCGAGGAATGCTCAGTCAGCATCAGTTCGCCGATGTATTTGGGCAGTCGGGCCTTCTGCTGCGGAGTAATGTCTTTATACATCTGGTCAGCCGAACTCAGCACCACGTCAATCTCAGCATCTTCATTGCCCAGACTGGCAACGGCTTGCTGAACATCGTCCTCGCGCGGCGCCCCGCCGACATCCCCGACACCGTAATAGTGATAATCCGCAAAGACGCCGCTGGCCCGGCCGTTTTCATAAATCCGATTGATCCACTCTTTGCTGATATCCAGCCGCCCGGCGACACCTCCGGTATAATTGCCCGGATTCAGCGCCGCAATCACCGACCGGCCATCCGGCCCTTCCCACACGCCGACATTAAACGGAATCCCCATTGCCGAACCCCAGGTCAGCTTCTGACTGGAAAAACCAATCAGGCCGGTATGTGCCCAAAGCGATGGCAGATAGGACGGAAAACCAAAGCAATCCGGCAGGATGAAATCCACGCTGTCGGTGTTGAATTCTTTTCGGAAATACTGATTGCCGTATAAAATCTGCCGCAGGATCGACTCCGGCGACGGAATCAGCACATCGCATTCATCCACCGATGACCCGCAGACAAACCATCGTCCCTGGGCGATATATTTTTTAAGCTGTTCATATTTTTCCGGATAGTATTCCTTCATCATCGCATAGCGCGACGCCCCGCTGAAATTGAAGACGTATTCCGGATAGGTCTCCAGGAGCTTGAAATTATCATCGAGGGTGTTCTTGATATAAACATCAATCGTCTGGGGATAATCCCATCGCCACTGACTGTCTAAGTGAGAATAGCCTACCACATATAATGTTTTGTCCCGGTCGAGATTCCGCTGACTGCCTTGTGAATATGATGCTGTCATACAACTCCCAATCACAGTTAAAACACAGAACATCTTTACATTCATGATATACTCCAACAGATTCTCATTTGCTGCTTGATTGACAAAAATGCTTACAGGGCCAGTTTCTCCTGCAGATACGCAAGAACGGCCTGCCTGTCCTGAAACGACCTCAGCATCCCCCTGAAATCGTCGTGCATAATATGTCTTGCCAGTTTTGAAAATATCTTCATGTGGGCATCGCCTGCCGTCTGTCCATCCCGGATGGTCATCGCAATCACAATATCCACAGGATTGTCATCAATTGATTTCCAGACAATCGGTTTGCTGAGCCGTAGCAGGCAGATGGAATGGGCACAAACCGTGTTGGTCTTGCAGTGCGGAACGGCAAATCCATAGCCCAGCCCCGTGGAATAAACACTCTCGCGCTGCCAGAAATCCTGCTCCAGTTCGGCCGGCTTCTCGGTGCGATGGGCATAATAAAGCATATCCGAGGCATACTGGATCACCTCTTCCTTGTTGATGCAGTCGGCATCCAGATCAATCAGGCTCAGTTCAATCACCGGCCTGGCAACAGGTTCACGCTGCCGTTCGGCTAAAATCATATCCACCTGCCCCGCCGATTTGGCCGATACAGCCCGTTCAAAAATCGTGCGGCAGTCGCGGCTGTCATAATCGGCACATCGGGCCTTGATGGCGGCCACGGCGGGAATCGAAACGCTGATTTCATCCAGCCCGACCCCCAGCAGCAGCGGCAGATGGTCCACCTGCCCGGCCATTTCGCCGCACATGCCAACCCACATTTTATGTCGATGAGCATCATCCACGATTTTCTGAATCAGGCCCAGCAGACCCGGATGACGGGATTGATACAGCGCGCTGACCCGTTCATTGCCCCGGTCAATCGCCAGGAAATACTGCGTCAAATCATTGGTGCCGATGCTGAGGAAATCCACCAGCCCGGACAGTTGCGGGATGACAAAGACAACCGAAGGCACCTCCACCATAATCCCCAGCGAAATCGACTTATCATACGCCAGCGAGCGGACGTCCAGTTCGGTTTTAATCCGGTCCAGCAGCGACCGGACATAAGTCACTTCTTCCAGGCAGGACACCATGGGAATCATAATCTTGAGGCACCCGAAGGCCGACGCCCGAAGAATCGCCCGCAACTGATTTTTCAGCAGCCCTTCATATTCCCTGTAAACCCGCGCCCCCCGATACCCCAGAAACGGATTATCCTCGGAAGTCAGGTTCAGGTAACTGACGGATTTGTCGCCGCCGATATCAAAGGTACGGATAATAACAGGCTTTCCCGCCGCATATTCCGCCGCTTTTTTATATTCGCTAAACTGCTCTTCTTCGCTCGGGGCCGAATCCCGCCCCATAAACAGCATCTCCGTTCGGAACAGCCCGATACCCTCGGCCCCGCCGGACATGGCCATCAGCACCTCATCGGCTGTTGCCACATTGGCCATCACTTCAAGCTTTACACCATCGACGGTTTTGGCCGGCTTACTCCGGAAATCATCAAAATAGCGATGCTCAAACTCCTGCTTGAGACGCTGGGCCGCATAATACCGTTCCGCCTGGGCATTCATCTGGGTAATCACAATGCCATACGTCGCATCCACCACCACCTCCTGTCCGTTGGACAGAATCGCGGCATCCTTGATGCCCGTTACCGTGGGAATCCCGAACGACCGGGCCAGAATCACCGTATGCGAGGTATTGCCGCCATGCATCAGGACCAGTCCCGACAGCAGCGTTTTATCCATAGAAATAAACTGAGACGGCGTCAGGTTGTCGGCCACACACACCGACGGGCCGGACAGCATAATCTGATCCGATGCCGCCGAACCATAAATCTTTTTAAGCAGGTGAGAACAGACATCCTGCAAATCCACAACACGCTCACGAATCAGTTCGCTTTGAGCGGATTTCAATATCTCGGAAAAATACTCGAAGGACTCAATAATCGCCTGCCCCGCACAAATCCCCCGCTGCCGGATGAGGCAGCGGACACGATCCAGAAATTCCACATCACTGGCAATCGACAAATGTGCCTCCAGCACCTTGCTTTCAACGGAGGCCAGCCGCCCTGAACCCAGCTTGATGGTAATATCACTGCGATGCTCGGCAACAGCCTTTTCAATCTTGCGTAATTCCTGCTCCGGACGAACCGGCTCACGCGGATCAATCCCGGCAGGCAGTTTCAATGCCTCCACAATCACGACATTGCCTTTGCCGAAGCCGGACACCGCCTTGCAGCCGAAAATCATCGGCACCCCGGCCGCTCGCAAAACCGGCGGAATATAAACCTCGGACATGAATGCAGCCGGCGGCAAG
>DLFY01000030.1:3611-5868 GCA_002482415.1 Phycisphaerales bacterium UBA7708 | reverse complement strand
GTCATCACGGCGACCACGGATTCGCATCCTATTCTCCGGTCACCGACGGCAAGCGAATCTGGGCGGATTTCGGTTCGCGCGGGGTGTATTGCCTCGTTATGGATGGCAAGGTACTCTGGAAACAGGAGTTAGCCAAAAAGACCATTCGGGCCGGTTTCGGTGAAGGCGGCTCGCCCGCCCTGGTTGGCGACCTGCTGATTGTATTAGTCGATCACGAGGGCCAGTCGTTTATTGCCGCACTCAATAAAGATACCGGCAAGACCGTCTGGAAGCAGGACCGGGACGAAAAGACCTCCTGGACAACTCCGCTTGTCGTGCAGCATGACGGGCAGACGCAGATCGTTGTCACCGGGCGCAACCGGACGCGGGCTTATGACCCCAAAGACGGCACGGTGATCTGGGAATGCGGCGGACAGACCGAAAATGTCATCCCGACGCCGGTGACGGGCTTTGATATGGTCTTCTGCACCAGCGGCTTCCGCGGCAGCAAACTGCAAGCCATTCAACTCGGCAAAACCGGCGACCTGACCGGCACCGACGCTATTGCCTGGGAAGTCAATGAAGGAACGCCCTATGTGCCGTCACCGCTGTTGTATGGAGACAAGGTCTATGTCAATGCGGTCAATAATCCGGATATTTATTGCTATAATGCCAAAACGGGCAAGCCGTATTATGTCAAGCAGAACCTCGGCGAAATGAAGGGGATGTATGCCTCGCCGGTGGGTGCTGCAGGCCGGGTCTATTTCGTCGGACGCAACGGTGTAACCTACGTCCTGAGCAATTCGGACGAATACAAGCTGCTTTCCGTTAATAAGCTGGACGATGGCATTGACGCATCCCCAGCCATTGTCGGGGATCGCATTTATCTGCGAGGCAAGCAGAATCTGTATTGTATTGCAGAGTCGAAAGCAGAACCAAAATAGACAATTAATACCATATATGTCTATTAATAAGAATTAAAACAAAGCAACACCAATCTTATTAAGACATTTCTTGGTATTTTATAAGATGTAATAATGCAGGCCCACGCAATTTGTCGTGGGCTTTTTATCTATTTTATATCCGACTCTGGCAATCTTTATATGGGTACTATCCAAAAACCTGCCAAACACGTTTGCATTCATCGCTTAAGCTGTTATAATTCCTCTGTTTCTGGCATCCTTAAAAATCAGCCGTAAAGGGAACGGATATGCGAAAAGCAGGGATTGGTTTACTTTTGATACTATGCACGGTGTGTACTGGCCGGGCGGAGACATTACGATTGACCCCGCAGGGGCAATGGCAGAATCTGGCCACCGACCCGCAGGGGCAGCATGTCCTTGCGCTGGCGGAAATCAAGCAGAAGATTCTGGCCGGCGACAAGAATGAAGCCCTCGAGGCCCTTGAAAAGTTCAAAACGGATTATGCGGAGTATGCCGGGGACGACCTGGATGCTTATATTGAGGCGGAAACCCTGTACGCCAAGCAGAACTGGTCCAAGGCCACCAAACAGTTTCAGAAATATGTCAAAGACTGGCCTGAAAGCCCGTTTTTTGATATTGCCAATGAGCGGCTGTATTCCATCGGCACGGCGTTTCTGAATGGTCAGAAACGCCAGGTGCTGGGGATTTTATGGCTGTCGGCCTTTGACAACGGCGTGGATATCATGCGGGATATTGCAGACCGCATGGGAACCGGCCCTATGGGGCTGCGAGCGCTGGTGACGCTGGCCGAGGCATACGAGAAACGCAAGATGTACGCCGAGGCATACGAAGTCTGGTCAGAAGTGGCCGATAAATGGCCCACCGGCGATGTCGGCCAGCAGGCCCTGCTGCGGATGGCACAGTGCCTTCATGCCGCCTATAAGGGGCCGCGATATGATGCCACCTGGCTGATCAGCGCCCGGGCCTATTATGAGGATTATCTCAAGCGGTATCCCCAGCAGGCCGCCCAGATCAATGCTTCTGGTACGATTGCGATGATTGTTCAGCAGCAGGCGTATAAGAACTACTGGATTGCCCAGTACTACGACCGTACCGACCATCCGCTGGCGGCGGATCTGTATTATCAGTATGTGATTGATACCTGGCCGGAATCGGAAGCCGGCTATAGGGCGGTCCAGTCGCAGCAGCAGGGATATCAGTATCCAAAAACGCTTCGGCGCAAGACCTTTGATGTCGGCTGTAAATTTCTGGATAGCTGGTTTGGGATTGGCCTTCTGTTCGGCAAGACGTCCCAGGATTAACTTATACCCAAATGGGTATGATTATTCCGCGAG
>DLFY01000030.1:0-3605 GCA_002482415.1 Phycisphaerales bacterium UBA7708 | reverse complement strand
GCGACGAACCGGAAAACTTCAAGTACGATCAGTATAAATTTGGAAATCACATGAAAGCAATAGTAACGATAACAGGGTTGGTTGTTCTGGCCGTCTCGCTGTGCGGCTGTCAGGGATACAGCAATTCGTGGCTGCATCGGGACGATGTCAGTACGGTGTATGTGGAAATGATGGAAACCAGCAGCTTCCGGCGAGGCCATGAGTTTGCGCTGACCGATGCCATCTGCAAGCGGATCGAGGCCCAGACGCCGTATAAGATTGTGTCCGACCGCGATGTGGCCGACACGATTCTCAGCGGCAGGATGGATATTGGAACCGGGGTGCTGGCCACGGAACGATGGGAAGGCCGGCCGCTGGAATACGAAACGTCCATTGCGGTGACGGTGACCTGGAAGAATCTCAAGACCGGCCAGGTTCTTGTTGACCGCGAGGTGGTGTTCGGCTCGGCTTCGTACTCCTCGCANNGACTACTCCATCGGGCTGGCGGTGAACAATGCGGCCCAAAAAGTCGTAGAATTGATGGAAAAACCCTGGTAAAACCCGTGATGAAATGAGTCTTTATAGTTGGCGGCCTGCGGCGGACCTGCCGTGAGCCGTCAACTGTAATTTTTTAACCGGATAGCATAGAAACAGGAACGTATGGCAGAACAACAAAAAAACAAGCAGACCCCGGGGCAGCCGCCTGCGGGGCTTGGCAAGTATAATCGCGGCCCGTTCAGTTGGCTGCTGATTGCCCTGATCGCAACAACCCTGCTGATGACCGTAAACAAGTGGCAGCGGGTCGAGCAAATCAATTACAGTCCCGACTTCCTCAATCACGTTCGACAGGGACACGTCGAAAGCGTCAAGATTGAACACGAGCGCATCGTCGGTGTTTTCAACGAGATCGGCAAGGAATCCCGCAAGCCCACGGATCCGACCAGCTTTGAGGTCGTCTATATCCAGCCGATGTGGGATAAGGAATTACAGGCCCTCCTGCAAAAGCATAATGTAGTCGTCAAGGGCGGCAAGCCCGATATGTGGCTGCCGCTGCTGTGGAATCTGCTGCCGTTTGCACTGCTGCTGGCGATGATCTACTTCTTCTTCCTGCGCGGGATGCGCGGCGGCGGCGGGCTGGGCACGGCGCTGAGTTTCGGCCGCAGCAAGCACCGCGTTCGTGCCGGCAAGGACACCAAGATTACCTTTGCCGATGTGGCGGGTATCGATGAGGCCAAGGAAGAAGTGGCCGAAGTCATCGAGTTCCTGAAGAATCCCAAAAAATTCAAGAAAATCGGCGGACGCATTCCCCGCGGCGTGCTGCTGGTCGGACCTCCCGGCTGCGGCAAGACCCTGCTGGCCAAGGCCATTGCCGGCGAATCGGATGTGCCGTTTTTCAGCATCTCCGGCAGTGATTTTGTCGAGATGTTCGTCGGCGTCGGCGCCAGCCGCGTCCGCGACCTGTTCCGTCAGGCCAAGGAAAACTCCCCGTGCATCATCTTCCTCGATGAAATTGACGCCATCGGCAAAAAACGCGGTCCCGGCTTCGTCAGCGGCGGCCACGATGAACGCGAACAGACACTCAATGCCATCCTCGTGGAAATGGACGGCTTTGAAACCGACGACCAGGTCATTGTCATTGCCGCAACCAACCGCGCCGATATTCTCGACAGCGCCCTGACTCGCCCCGGCCGGTTTGACCGCCAAGTGGTGGTTCCCCTGCCGGACCTCAAAGGCCGTATGAGTATTCTGAAAATCCACGCCCAGAAGGTCAAATGCGGCCCGGACGTCGAGTGGGAAAAGATGGCTCGCGGAACCCCGATGTTCAGCGGTGCCGAATTAGAGGCCCTGATAAACGAAGCCGCCATCGGTGCCAGCATGCAGAATAAAGATTACGTCGAAATGGCCGATCTCGAAGAAGCCCGGGACAAGGTTCGCTGGGGCCGTGCCAAACGCAGCCGGATGGTTGACGAGCAGGACAAACGTCTGGCCGCCTATCACGAGGCCGGACACGCTCTGGTCCAGTCGCTGCTCAAAGACGCCGACCCCCTGCACAAGGTCAGCATCATCCCGCGAGGACAGATGGGCGGAGCAACGTTTGCCCTGCCCGAAAAAGACCGCATGTTCTATTCGCGGAAATATTGCCGGGCACAGATTCAGATTTGCTTTGGCGGGCGCATCGCCGAAGAAATGTTCTGCGACGACATTACCAGCGGCGCCCAGTCGGATATCAAGCAGGCCACGCTGCTGGCGCGGGCGATGGTCATGGAATGGGGCATGGGCGAACAGCTCGGCCCGGTGAATTATTCATCCGACCCGGCTTCTGAATATATGATGCAACTGGGTCCGGATTTCTCCCAGAAGACCGCCGAGATGATCGATGCGGAAGTCCGCAAGATTATTGACACGGCCTATACGGAAGCCTCTGATTTATTGGAAACCAACCGCGACAAGATAGATGCATTGGCCAGGGCACTGCTGAAATATGAAACACTGGATGCTGATGATGTCAAACTGCTCATGTCCGGCGGGTCACTGGAAAAACCGACCCTCAATGACCTGTTAGCCAAAGAGCAGAACAAGACTCACAATGACGAGCCTGCTGCTGAAGACTATCGCAAAGAGTATTGATCCGAATCTGCCATTTTTGAATGGCGGACGGTAAAAGTGGCAGATTTGAGCTGTTNNATAAACGCAAGTCCTTATTTTATAATACGATACAGGTTTTCGAAACAATCTGGCACGCAATTTGTAAAATTCTCGTCAGGCTGAACAAGCCCGAACAAAAAACGTAAAACAATTGTTTGGAGCCAAGATGATGGAGCACAGGATATCGCGGACTGATTCAAGCGGCTGACAAGCTGACGCGAGGAAAAACCCTCTCGCGGGGCATCATAAGAAGTCATAAAGCATTAATGCAGAAACCTACAGGAGGCTCTTTACATGGTGATGAGCTGCCCTGATATAAAATGGAAAGGACAAACAATGAACACACTGAAACGATGTTTGGGAATGGTATTGATGGTTGCAGTATTAAGCCCGATGGTATCGGCTGCCGAAGACAACGGCATCGAAACGCTGCGAAAAACATCCAAAGCGTTTACCGAAGTCGCCAAAAAAGCGGTCCCTGCTGTGGTGGCCGTTCAGGTCGAACAGGAAGTCAAATCCGATATGGATATGTTTGGCAATACGCCGTTTGATGATGAATTTTTCCGCCGGTTTTTCGGCCCCCGCTCTTCACCCCGCAATTCAGAACCCCGCATTCGCAGAGGACAGGGTTCCGGCTTTATCATTACTTCCGACGGCTACGTCCTGACTAACAATCACGTCGTGGACAGCGCCGATAAAATCACCGTGGTTCTCAAAGACGGCCGCAAGCTCGACGCCAAAGTCATTGGCACCGATCCGGATTCCGACGTGGCAGTGATTAAAGTCGAAGGCGACAATTTCCCCACCATTGAGCTGGGCGATTCGGACAACCTCGAAATCGGTGAATGGGTCATCGCGGTCGGCAACCCGTTTGGTCTTGCTGAAACCGTAACCGTCGGCGTCGTCAGTGCCAAGGGGCGACAGGTCGGCATCACCGAAGGCGGATATGAAGACTTTATCCAGACCGATGCCGCCATCAA
>DLFY01000287.1 GCA_002482415.1 Phycisphaerales bacterium UBA7708 | reverse complement strand
GGGCTGACTGTTCCGCCCAACCCCAGTGCCAAAACCCGGCCAGAACAACAAAACACACAATCCACTGTCTCATAGCACAACTCCTTAAATCGATTACGCCCATCATAACCCCGGACGGCTTTGTTTTTCAACAGATTTCTTCCCGGCTCAATTCAGTACGCAGTCCGAGCCGATATTGCAGTAAAGTCGCCATGTCAAAAAAAACGAAGGTTTGCATAATACAGGATGGAGCTGACAGACCAGAACGGCTATAATACAGCCCGAGGACGTTCATATAGGAGTATAACGATGTCAACCATAAAATCGATACCCGCGGCAATCCTGACGATTGCGGTATTCGGATTGGCAATGGATGCCCGTGTTCAGGCCGATGCCTACGAAACCTATATCCTGACATCCCCGGATTTCCAGCGCGTCCGCCAGGACAAAGACTGGGCCTTGAAGGCCTGGCCGTCCTGGACCTATATGCCCTGGAGCTACCAGTGGACTATCGGTTACACAGACCAGTCGGGCCGCTGGTCGCTGGAACAGGGATATAACGGGGCATTTATTGACCATGGACAGACCCTGATCGATGGCGTTGACAAACTCAACTGGATCAATAAGCACAGCCTGAGATTTTATGTTGATCATACCGCAGGCAAAGGAGACCTTCATCTCTGGGACGGGAATGCGGTAGCCGGCCATTACGATGCCCTCCACGCACCCGGCATTCGAATCCGCCCGGTGAATGCCCAGATGGCTGCCAAACTCAAAGATCTCATGAAAGAACGCATCAATCAGGTCAAGTCTTCTCCCTGTCGCGCTGCCTATGCACTGGACGATGAATTATCCTGGGGGCATTTTGTCCATCCGACCATGTGGTGTGTAACCGACGACCGCGCAGCCTACGACACCTGGCTCAAAGAAATCTATGGCCCCGACAGCGCCCCCCGGCATGAAGGGTGGATCAGCTATGACCAGATCCTGCCCAAGCTGCCCCAGTGGTCCATCGGCCAATTCGATTGCAGCCAGTTGATGGACCAGTGGACCTTTAACGATTCATATTGGAACAACTTCATCGGTGAGCTGGTGGAATACGGCAATACCATCGACCCCGATACACCCATCGGCTATGTCGGGGGCCAGAGTCCCAATGCCTTTGGCGGTTATGATTATGCAAAACTCATGCGCAAGGTGCAGTTTCTGGAGGCATACAACATCGGCGGCTCTCAGGCCATCGTGCGGTCCTTTAATCCGGATAACGCATTGCCCGCGGTGACAACGCATTTTCACAAAAATGCCGCCGACACCATCTGGCAGACCTGGTATTACCTGGCTCACGGCAATCGGGGATTTATCGGATGGGTGGAAAACTGGTTCGACGGCGCCAAACCCAGAGACTGGCATCAGGCCGTCTCGCCGCACTATCGCGAGGCCGCCGCCAAAATCGGGCCGCTCATGCAGGGCGCCGAATGGATTGACGATGGCATTGCGATTTATTACAGCCATGCCTCAATCCAACTGGGCTGGATACTGGATGCCGAAGCCCATGGCCGGACCTGGCGAAACCGCAACAACGATGCCCGCTTGGCCGGCAGTTACCTCGTACGTCACGCATGGGAAAATATGCTCCGGGATGAGGGATTGCAGTATAATTTTATCAGTTATGCCGATGTGGTTGAAAAAGGCATTCCCAGCCGCTATAAAGTCCTGATCCTGCCGGCGGTCCTGTGCCTGTCGGATGTGGAGGCGGCCCGCATCAGGGACTTTTGCCGCAATGGAGGAACGGTCATCGCCGATTATCTGCCGGGCCTGTGGGACCAGCACGGACGGGGACGAAGCACCGGCGGCGTCCTCGACGACATGTTTGGCCTCCGACACGACCCGGCCATGAAGGCAGGAGACATTTTCCAGACCCGGCTCTGGGCCGAGACGGATCAGGAGGCAAATTACGAGTATAAGACCTTCCAGGACCTGTTGACCAACGCAAACACCTGTCTGACCGATGACTGCGGATTCAACCGGGCCGTCCGCACAATGCCCGTCAATCATACCAATCCCTTCGGCAAGGGCAGGGCCGTCCTGATGAACCTCTCCCCCCAATGGTATAACGCCTATCGAACCGAAGGTCCGCAACTCGCTGCAAAGCGAAGTGTCTTTATGAACCCCGTCAAAGCCGCCGGCCTGACCCGCTGGGTGGAGATTTCAGGCCCCGACACTTTTGGATATGAAATCACCTATTGGCAAATCCCCGGCCGGACGCTGGTGTTTGTCGGGTATAATCCCGAACTTGAAGTGTCCATGCTCGGCGGCGGTCATGCGACTGCGCTCAAAAGCGGCGAGTCGGCTATCACCCTCCGCTTTGCCCGGCCTGTCCGCGACGTCCGCAACGAACGTACCGGCCAGAAGCTCGGCAGCGGCACCGAATTCCCCCTCCTCTGGCGCATGAACGAGGCCGCGGTCATCTCATTTGAAGGGACCTTTGCTGAACATGCCGAAAAGAATATCGAAACCCAATCGTAACAGATTAAGCTGTAATCCATCGTCCTGGCGTATGGTTCAGAGCTTACTGGCTGGAAATCTCCGACTCAGGGAGCACTCTATTTTGTAGTCTGCCTCGAGGATTCAAAAAGATTGTGAGCGTTGTTTTTATAGATATCTGTTGCTGCCTGAAGAATTGAAATCGGCATCGGATTGAGCCGGTCGGCTGAGATCTGTGGCGACAGCGGTTCCAGTTTATCCGGAAGACTGAACTGAAAATAGGAATGATGATTGTCGGGACTGACGATAACACCCTGACGAAGACCATTGATGAAAATGAGCTGCTGACTGTTGATTAGCCAGGCAAAACCTGTCCCCGGCTCACGATTCAAAATGCTGGCGCCGAAAAAACAATGTTCATAAGAACCGCCCAGCAGGTCCATGATGGTAGGTGCGACATCCATCTGGTTGCAGATGCCCGAAATCCGGGCGGGTTTGACAAGATGCGGAGCATAGATAAGAAACGGCACCCGGTAAGATGAAGCGGTCACAGGATGTTCTTTGAATCCCCCCATGTGGTCGGCAACGAATACAAAAAGGGTGTTTTTGAAATACGGAGCATCGCTCGCCTTCGCAATAAACTGACCGATTGCCCAGTCCGTATATCGGATGGCGTCAATCTGTTCATAGTAAGGGGTGGAAACCGCCTCGGGAGTGATTTTGCCGGAGGGAATCTTCCAGCTTCGATGGAAAGACAGGGTCAGCAGTGTGGCAAAAAAAGGCTTGTCCTGACAGTTCAGAAATTCAAGATGGGCCTGATTATAGAGATCCTCGTCGCAATACCCCAGCTCGCCTTTGAAAGTACGGGAGACGAAATCGTTTTTGAACACCATGCGGGTGTAGCCATTGCTCCCTAAAAACGCCTGACGATGGTCATAGGAAGGCTGTCCGCCATAGATGAACATCGTTTCGTATCCTCGGGATTTCAGAACCGAACCCAGCGTAAGAAATGCGCCTTCGGTCTGCGGCCGGGTGCTGACACTTTTGCCCGGCAGGTCCGGATAACTGGAAACAATCGCACTGAATCCCCGTGTGGTGCGATTGCCCACGGCAAAACATTCCTCCATGAACAGGCCCTCGGAAATCAGTCGGTCGAGATTGGGGGTGTAACTCGGGCTGCCGCCCATCGCACCGATATAATGCCAGCTTAAACTCTCAAGGACCACTACAACGACATTATAATCATGCCGCTCTTTGCCTGTGTCTGTAATTCGCCGAAGAGGATTGCCGGCGGTTTGGAAAAAGGTGTCGCCGGGTCGTGCGATCAATGCAGTGACATTGGCAGCAGCCTCCTCCGTCGGAAGAAGCGTATAGTCCTTGTCAATTTCTTTTTCCCGGTAATACAGACTGATGCTGGTTTCGCGGAGCGTGAACAGGCCGTTCAGCGTAAGCTGGGCAATCGGGGCGGAAGAACAAAAATATGCCGGGCCGGTGTTAATGGCTTTGGGGCCAAGTGTGCCGCGAATGCCCAGAATAGACAGGCCTGCCATGGCGACAGGGATGAGGATGACTTCTCCGATAGATAGGGCAGGTATTCCGTTGCGACGAATGCCTCTGGCCATCAGGCGGTTTATGGCTGTGTATGAAAAAACGATAACAAGACAGAATACCGCAGCAATTCTAAGGATGGGATAATCGTTCCAGATAATCTTGTATGCATAGTCGGAATCAAGATAGACAAGAGCTTTATGATTGAGACGTTCGCCAAATTGTTTGAAGAAATAAAAATCAGCAATACAGCCAAACACAACCAGGCCAAGCAGGATTGACGCCACAGCGGAAATAAATCGTTGAAAAAACGGTTTCTCGAATAGCGGACCCGCAATCGTCAGTATAATAAATGGGCAGGCAAGAGTCGCGGCGATGACGACATCGAACTGCAGTCCCAGGAGCATGGCATGCCAGGTCTGGCCGGGCAGGCTGTCGATAAAGAAACCAGGCAGCAGGAGACGAATAGCAAGACGCTCCGCAGAGAAAATCAGCAGCAGTGTGATGAACAGCAGTAGAGGTGCCATAACCCCGGGGTGATTTCGTAATTTTCGCATAGTGTTTTATGTTTTAATTCCAGATCAGGATTAAATTCGTTTCGTGTTGATTGTTGGAATCCATAGCATTTTAACCTTTCAAATGGCACATATTATGTTTAGTCCATGCCCAAATCAATGAAAAACAAAAGCAGGAGTTTACCTGTTTGGCCAGACTTTTAAAGTTTGCTTGCCTGAGCCGGGCTGTTCAAAGGGACCGGGGGTTGGGCCGGCGGCGGGTCTTTGCAGACCACGATAGTCGGTATTGATTTTGAATGCTGAACCATCAGGCAGCCGATAGGGCAAGTCGGGAATCTTTGCCTTGCCCAGCAGCTCAGAGGTAACAAGCGGGGCACTCGCAGTACCGGCCCAGCGTTTGTCAAAAGTCATATTCAGTTGTATCCCATCCTTATCCTCAACCAGATGGATTGCCGGGTCAGCATCCGTCAAAACAATTGGATTCGATTCACGAGTGGACGGCCTGGCCCCTTTCAGAAAGACATTACCGGCCAAGTGTGTCGGATAGGCGGTATTGTTGCAATAAGCCAGTCCTTCGTGGCCGACGAAAATATTGCTGTAAAATCGGTCATCACCGCCTTTGATATGGACAAGACCTGCCACCTCGGTGGAATGGGCCTTGTGATAAGGCGTCTCGCGGTTCAGCTCCGGCCCCATGGTAATGCGTCCGGCGAACAGGTTATGAATATAGGCGCCGCCTTCGGAGATATTCAGCAGCGAAAAATGGGACAAAAACAAATTGTTATCCACCACAAAAGGACCGTGATTGACTTCAACGAACAGGTCCGGCGAGGGTCCGTTGTCATGCAGCAGGTTTCCAGTCACGCGGCTGCCCTGATTCATCCAGTCCAGCCAGATGCCCAGCGTTGTGCGATAAATGTGATTACGGCTGATTTCCGTATCAATGGCCGCGTGAAGTTTGATGCCCGCCATCTCAGCCCCGCCAAACAGTTGTCGAATATGGATATCGTGGATATCATTTTGGGTAATCGTACTGAAGATGGCCCCGAGGCTGCCGACAACACCCGCCTGCTCACAGTGGGCAATATGATTATTGCGTACAATATGGTGGCCGATAGTGTCTTTGGACCAGCCGTGGTCCTGCGCTGCCCGCTCGATGGTTTTGACATACCCTTCGGCGGTGTTGGCTGAGGTATTGTCGTACCGGTCGCCGTGTTTGCCCAGACTCACACCGACACAGGTGGAATAGCGGATGTCGTTGTTTTCAATAATCCAGCCCTTGCTCCAGTGGGTGCCCAGCAGGCCGACCTGTTCAGCGGTAGGGGGTGCCCAGTTCGTGGCCGCGTGCATCATCGTAAAACCTTTTACGGTGATATAATTTACTCCAGGCTTATCCGGATAGAAAACCGCCTTACGGACGTTGATTTCCACATCGGCCTGATTGGGATTGAGGTCTTTAAACTGAGCCCAGATTGTCGTATTGGACTCATTTGTCTGGGCAAACCATAACCCGGCCCCCAGCGGTTCCGACGGGCGAGCCTTGAATACCAGGCACAGCGTTTTTGTGCCGCTGACAGGTTTGATTTTCGCGGTGACAGTTGTCCATGCTTGCCAGTCTCCTGTATTGGCGACCGCACAGCTTCCCAGCAGGGTCCCCTCGGGATTATCCAGGCGAATCTCGATGATTCCGCCTTGCGTGGCAGAGGCCGCCCGAAACCGGATTTGTTCGCAATTTTGTCCGAAATCAAACGATGGGTATTGAACCCAGTCATTGTGTTCAATCCAGCCGATGCATTCCCCGCCCTCCGAGCAGGGGGCGGTCTGGATGCCATGCTGTCCTGAAAAACCGGCAGCGGCAATCGGTTTGGCACCCTCAGAAGCCGTATCCGGCTGAATCCACGCGATATTGAGCAGGTAATCCTGGGAATGAAAGACGATGTCGNNGTCGGCGACAGGTTTCAAAACCTCGTCCAGTCTGGCGGCCTCGACAAGCCAGTGGCCATTCAGATAGACCGCTCCGGTATGATGGCTGCGACCTTTGGGATCGAACCAGTCACCGCGAATCAAATCACTGTACGGATTGAAGCTGTCGAAGAATCGGTTTGGGATGACGACTTTCCATGTATCGTTTTGGACTTTTTCCCAGCCCTTGACAGGTTCGGAGCCTTTGAGGATGACTTTTTCGCCGGCCGCGGCCTGATAAGTAATCCGCTGAGTGTCGGATTGACCACCGCGGGGAGGGCTGACCTGTTCGCGATACGTGCCTTCGTGGACGGTAATGATGTCTCCGGGCTGAGCCAGCCGGGCGGCAGCGGAAACGGTTCGCAGGGGGGTTGCGGCCGATCCGTCCTGCTGGTCGCTGCCGGTGACGGAGACATGGTATTCACGAGCCGAAACGACCGATACAATGAGGGCTGTCAGCATCACAATTCGTTTCATGAGCGTACTCCTAACAGTTCTTTGATTCAAAGCATTCTGTTGTATTCTACAGTTATTAAAGAATCCCAATCCATAAATGCAAGATTAATCTTCTTTTTGACTTTAGACTTTCTTTTATGAGACAGCCTATTATACTGAACTCAACAGTAGGAACCCGGCGGATTGGCAGGATGTCAGCGGTAATCAAATGCGCCGGGCATGGACAACAGGAACATAATTTAGCTTCGAGGGAATTATGAATCGCAAGGTCTTTCATATCGCATCGATTATTATCCCCGTGACTGCAATTGTTCTGGCAGGTGATGTATCTGCCGCGACGGATTTGCCTGATTTGCCGGTCGGGAAAGTCTATTATGTCGATAGTCAGGCCGGCAGCGATAACCACGATGGCCTGTCTGCCGAGCGGCCGTGGAAAAGTCTCGATGCGGTCAACCGTGTGACATTCCAGCCGGGCGATACCCTTCTGTTTAAGGCCGGGACGTCGTATCAGGGCCAGTTGAAGCCGCAGGGCAGCGGAGACCCGCAGCATCCCATCCGTATCGATGCCTATGACCTGAAGGAGCCGGTCGGGAGTTTTCGCGGCCTGCCCCGCATCGACGCCGACGGCAAAACCGATTCGGCCCTGCTGCTTTATAATGTCCAGGGCTGGGAGGTTCGCAATCTTGAGCTGACCAACACCGGCCCGGATCGAAAACCGCGACGGTCGGGAGCGGCAGTACGCATCCGCGATTTCGGTACTGCAAAGCATATCCTGCTGAGCGGGCTGTATGTGCACGATGTCAACGGCAGCCTTGTCAAGCAGCAGGGCGGCGGGCAGGGGATTCTGCTGTCCAATGAAGGTCGGCAGGTCCAGTCGCGTTTTGACGGCCTGACCATCGAAAACTGCCTGATTCGCCGATGCGAACGCAATGGAATCATTCAACACGGCTATTCGAGCCGCAGCCAGTGGTATCCCAATCTCAATGTCCGGATTCGCGGCAACCGGCTCGAGGAAATCCCCGGCGACGGGATTGTTCCCATCGGCTGCGATGGGGCGATTGTGGAATACAACCGGATGCGGGACTGCACACGGCTGCTGCCCGAAGGCGAGGCTGCGGCGGGGATTTGGCCGTGGGCCTGCGATAACACGGTCATTCAGTTTAATGAAGTCAGCGACCACAAGGCCCCGTGGGACGGGCAGGGGTTTGACTCCGACTGGAACTGCCAGAACACCCTGATTCAGTACAACTTCAGCCATGATAACGAAGGCGGCTTTCTGCTGGTGTGCAACAATGGACAGAGCCAGATGCCGTACAGCATCGGCAATATCGGTACAGTCGTGCGTTATAATGTCAGCGTCAATGACGGCATACGCACGCAGCGGACGCATGTCGGGGTATTTTCTCCGACGTTTCATATTTCCGGGCCGTGCAAGGATACGAAGATTTACAATAACACCATCATCATTACCCGCAAGCCCGAGGGGGATGTGGATAAGACCATTCTGAAAATGGATAACTGGGGCGGGCCGTGGCCGGAACAGACATGGTTTGCCAACAATATCTTTTATGTCCAGGACCGGGCAGGGTACCAGTTCGGTAAAGACATTAAGACGGTTTTTGTCAATAATTTGTATTTTGGGAATCAAGATAATCGACCTCCGGATGAGAAAGCGATTGTCGCTGAGCCTTGTTTTGAATCATCTGATTTCCTGGCTGTGCCCGAGCGGGCCGGGATTGATCCTGAGAAGGGGTTTAAAGAGGATCCATATCTGGCTAAGTTAAGACTGAAACAGGGTTCTCCCGGCGCCGGCCAGGGGAAACAGATTCCCGATAACGGCGGGCGGGATATTCTGGGGAAAGCCATTTCCGATAAGGCCTGTTCGGTTGGGGCGAAGGAGTAATCAGCCATGGTTGGTGAAAAAGGCAAAAGGTAAAGGGGGAAAGGCAAAATAAGGAAACCGCCTGCGGCGGAGGGTGATTTACATCGAAGCAGGATGCTTCGACTACGTTTCGGTTTGTTTTGCTTATTCGATTGTCTTTGCGTGTTATTCATTTTTATGTGTGTAAATCCTATAGCTATATGAGAATAGGTCCGCTTGGGCGGGATTGGCGGGGTTTATGCGGAAAAAGGCGGGATTGCGTGCTAAAAAATGGGTTTGGATGGGCTGTTTCGGGTTGATATTACCCATTAGTCTAAATGAGAATAATCGCTGTTTTGCGGGTCTCAGTTTTATCTAAATGAGAATAATTGAGATTTTAAATAAATGATTTAAGTCCTGTTTAAACCATGTATTTATGGCAATTATTTGAAAATTCACGCCGAACCTTTTTGCCGGACCTGCGGACCTCCAAACGGACCTGTTTTAAGAGAAAGGCTCTATTTTGAAATATTAAGGAAATATAGAGTCTATAGACAAATACTATCATATATTTAGTATATAATTTTATTGCTTTTTTGTTGTTTCAAGACAAATAATACCGTTTTATTTGTAGTTATTTAGTAAGGCATCATTCATTGCCTTTGATGCCCACGCCTGGTCTTTTAGCAATTGATCCAATATTGTCTTCTGGAATTCGATTTGCGCTGAGTAAAATTTCAGGTTTTCTTTTTCGGCATCGGTCAAGCCAGTTCCATTCCGTTCTTTTTGCTCTATATCGCCCGCTGCCTTTTTAAATCCCTCTATTAATTCGTATGTGCTTGTAATCACGCGATTAAGTTGTGTATTTAAAAGGGATAGAGATTTTATGTAATCGTTCCTGATTGATTCATCAAGACTCCTTTTTTCCCCAGTTATAAGCCAATTAAGATCGACCTCTAAGGCAAGGGCAATTTTTGAAATTGCACAAATATCCGGCAGGTTCTGCCCGTTCTCATATCTTGATATTTGACTTGGACTTGAGAGGCCTAAAATATTAGCCATGTCAGCCATCGTTAAGCCCTTGTTTTCACGAGACTTACGAAGTCTTGAGGGAAAGCCGGCTAAAAACAATGCACTTGGTTCATTTTTTATCTTGTTATTTTGCATAAAACTCATTAATATTGCCGATACTATGAGTATCGCTCAA
>DLFY01000184.1:3377-3567 GCA_002482415.1 Phycisphaerales bacterium UBA7708 | reverse complement strand
CTGGCCTTGTAATCTTCGGGCGAACCCAATCCAAAAATGCAGGATACGCTGGCGACAATAATGACATCGTCCCGGCTCATCAGGCTGGTTGTGGTTGACAGCCGCAGTCGGTCCAGTTCATCATTGCGTGCGGCATCCTTTTCGATGTAGATGTCGCGCTGGGGGATATAGGCTTCCGGCTGGTAATAAT
>DLFY01000184.1:3082-3318 GCA_002482415.1 Phycisphaerales bacterium UBA7708 | reverse complement strand
GCTGGGCGGCCAGGGTCTTGTTGTGGGAAATCACCAGCGCAGGGCGTTTGAGCTTCTCGATGACATGGGCCATCGTGAAGGTTTTCCCGCTGCCGGTGACGCCCAGCAGGGTTTGAAACGCGTTTCCCTGCTCAAGCCATCCGGCCAGCTTGTCAATCGCCTGGGGCTGATCCCCCTGCGGTTTGAACTCACTGATTATCTGGAAATCACTCATTATACTGATCTTACTTGAAAAT
>DLFY01000184.1:0-3036 GCA_002482415.1 Phycisphaerales bacterium UBA7708 | reverse complement strand
TCATACCCGTTGGGTATAGTCTGGTCTATTTGTCCAAAAACGACTATTATAACAGGGTCTAATCAAAATGATACACCAATTCTTATCAGGAATATGGGCAATATGGATGAAAGCGGATAAGAAAGAGGGATTTCTTGTAAGTGTCAAATAATTCACCTGCAAGACGTTATGGATGTCTTGGGGAGGGGCTGCACGCGGCATAGCCAAAAACAAAACCGGAGAGTCTCAAAATAGAAGACTCTCCGGTTAGAAGAACAAGGCAAAAGATTGGCTGTGTTGGTGGTTTATCTCAGCCAATCGTAATATTAGCCATTATTTTGCCGGGTCGATTTCGGTCTGCTGGCCCGCCCTCACATACACCGGCCCGAGTAATCCCGACGGCAGCAGGGGATCATCCTTGGTCCAGTGCTTCCATGTGGTAAAGGTCAGGCGCTGTGGGACTGGACGCGGTTTACCTTCGACGAACCAGTCAGGCCAGGCCTTCAGCGGCTTGCCTTTCCACTGGCAATCGTCCGGATATTGCTCGTCACCAATAAGCCGATTGACCCACAGGTTGGTCACGCGGATTTCCAGCGTGTTGTCGCCGGCTTTGGCCGCATTGGTGATGTCCACGCGATACGGATTACACCACAGCACGCCGAGGTTGTGCCCATTGACAATGACTTCAGCCATGATGCAGACTTCGCCGAGGTCCAGCCGAATGCGGTCTGCCGAGGTGACAAAATCAGAAGGCAGATTCAGCGTTGTCCGATAGGTCGCAGTGCCGGAGTAGTATTTCACGCCCGGGTCGGTATGCTGTGTCTACGAAATCAGTGTGGGCAGTTCAATTTTAGCCGGAGCGTTCCAGCCGGGGGTAAATTCGACCGTCCAGGGCTGGTCTAACATAATCGGCTTGGGCAGCGAATCCACGGTTATGGTCTTTTTGGTTCCGGTGGAGGTTTGCAGGACATACTGGCCGTTATCCCATGCCACCATATCCACAGTCTTATTCTGTGCCGTCAATTCCGGCATCCACGCAGCCGGCTGCCAGTGCTGCGGCGGCAGCACCACGTCGCTGTTTTCACTGACATTAATTGCGCCGGGTTGGCCGTTGAGGGTGTATCGCACCAGCATCCGCTTGGGCACCATATAGGCGGGGTCTTTGCCCGCAAAGTCATTGGTCGCCCGGATTTTCAGAACATTATCTTTCACGGCAGCCGCAGTCCTGGCGGTCACATCAAGGACCTTGCGTTCCGGCAGCCATGTCTGGCCTTTCGGCAGAACGCCGTAGCCGGCCATGAGAATCCGCAGAGGTCGACCGGCCGGACTACCTGCCGGCGGCAGCACCAGCCGCTGATTTTCGCCGATCTCGGCCCGGGCAGCCTTGCCGTCGTATTCATATTCTACGTACAGTTTCTTGACAACGTCCGGCACAGGGTCACCTGCCAGGCTATTGGAAGCAGCCACGTCCAGCTTATTGTCCTGTACGCGTTTGGTCAGCTCTGCGGTCACATCGACCATATCCTCTCCATCACAGCTAACCACGCCATAGAGCGCCTCAAGAATCTCCAGTTTCTGTACAGGTCTGGGCAGCAACTGAGCAATCGTAACCGGCGTATCCTGCTGCAATCCGGCCACGGTGGCCTTGTCGCGGCTAACGGACTTGCGGAAGACGACAAACACCGACCCCGCAGGCCCCAGCGGCAGTGTCACGCGGGTGCCCTGTGAATCAGCACGCCACAGTCCGGCCGGAGTAATCTCGCCGGTAACCGGATTCCATAATTCGGGCTGCCTGCCGCTGACGCGGAAGAAGACCTCAGCCATGCGTGACGAATCATCCTGATGCGAGACAAAGTAAATATCGGCGTCTTTTGTTGTTCGATGGATAAAGGTGATGGGGGCTTTCGGGTCTGCAGCGATACAATCGGCTGCGATGTCCATCTGCCGCAGGGTCTGCAGGGGTTTGCGTCCCCAGATGATGCGGCCTTTGCCGAAGGTCTTTTCACCCGCGGCGCCCTGGTAAGGCCCCCAGACCTCGTCGGCGATTTGCTTGACAGCGCTGTCGCACTCTGGATAGCCCGCCAGGCTGGGCGACAGTTCCGGCTTTGGAGCAAGCACGATCGCTCCATCGCTAACCAGGTCCCGAATCTTCTGTGCCAGCGTGGGCGTCATAAAGCGGGTCTGCGGCAAGACCAGCAGACGATAACGCATTCCATCCGGCAGGGCAATCATGCCCTTGTCCACGGTCAGCTTGTCAATCAAATCCGTGCCGCACATATCAAAATCATACCCGGCTGCCCGCAGTTCGCTATCATCAACCGAACCGTTGGGTGCCGCTTCGCCGACAAAAAACAGTACATCCGCCGCAAAATGCCCCTGCTGGAGCAGGAATTGCGAGCGACCGATATATCGCATCCATGCCTTGCCCGGCTCCCACCAGGTGTTGGTTCGTTCAAAATGCGTTCCCCATTGCCCCATCGTCATCCCCGGCAGCACATTCAGCCACGGCTGATGCGCGTAGCGGTGGAAGATATAGCGATTGATGCCCATGCACCAGACCTTGTCGCCCAGCATCTTCATTGAGCCGGGATAGTTCTGCCAGCGGCCCTGCTCGGGTGAAGAGGTGAATGACTCGGCTCCGACATAGGTCATGCCGTGGGTATGAGCTACCGATGCCGCCAGCTTCAGCGTATGATTCATACCGCCGCCGATCCAGAACTCGCCCATAACGATATCGGCCTTGGCGCCGACGGCTGTACATTCAAACGGGCCATCATACGGTTCGACCGAGCACAGTAAGCCGCGTTCGTGGCACTTGTCGGCGAAATAGCCATAATAGTTGTCCGCAAACAAATCGGAAAACGTCCGCCGGTAATCCCATAAAAACCGTTCCGTAACGGCACTGCTGGTTACGACCCGTCCGGTCAGCGTCGGCAGGAACTGCATTAAATCATATCCGCGCCGCTGCTGGAATTCGGCCCGCATCTTCGGCGTCCAGTTGTTGGGGCCGACTTCATAGCTGTCAACCAGCACATTGTTGAGTACCTTGCCTGCAAG